>JBQCDS010000526.1:0-7826 GCA_051961035.1 Trinickia sp.
CAAGTGTGTCAGGGCTGCCACGCGGCCGGCATCATGGGCGCACCCAAGTTCGGCAACAAGGCGGATTGGGCGCCCCGGCTGAAGGATCCGAAAGACGTCATCTACAACTACGCGCTGCACGGCAAAGGCAACATGCCGCCAAAGGGCGGCTCGCAAGCGTCCGACGACGATGTCAAAGCCGCCGTCGATTACATGATCAACGCGGCAAAGTAAGACGCTAAGACGCGCCCAAACACTTTGGCCCCGAGCAAAGGCGGCAGCTCGGGGCCAAAGCACGCATGGGTCAACGCCACCGCCTCGCTTCAACACTTCGATTCAACGTTCCGTTTCAAGCCTTCTGCAGCAAGGCCTTTAGGCTTGCCAGCCGATCTTTTGGCGTCATCGGCGCCTCCTCGGGTGTCGGCGGCGGCGCTTCGTCGAGCCCCATCTCGGGGATGAACCGCGAAGGTTCGCACACCACCGTTTCACGCGCGCGCTTGCGCTTCTTGCACCAATTCAAGTGCAAGCTGCGTTGCGCCCGCGTGATCGCGACGTACATCAAGCGCCGCTCTTCCTCGATCCGCGCGTCGTCGATCGGCTCATCGTCGGCGCCACCACGGTGCGGCATGATCCCTTCTTCGACACCCACCAAAAACACATGGGGATACTCCAAACCCTTCGACGCATGCACTGTCGATAACCGCACGGCGTCGGGATCTTCCTCCTTGCCTTCGAGCATCGACATCAAGGCGACCGTCTGGATCAAACCGAGCAGGTTCTTACCGGTGTCCGCCAGGCCGTCGGCGTTGTCGAAGCCGCTCGCCTCCCCATCCTCGATCTGCTCGGGCTCGGGCTTCGTGCCCTTGCGCTTGAGCCATTCGAGGAATTCCAACACGTTTTGCCAGCGCGATTGCGCTTGCCGTTCGTCGAACGTGTCGTAGAGATAGGCTTCGTAATGGATCGCCTCCATCAAGTCGTCGAGCAGTGTGGTGGCCGCGTCTTTCGTCGCACGATCGGCGATGCGCTGCATGAAATCGCAGAACACGCGCAACGGCTCGACCTGCCGCGCCGATAGGCGTGCTTCGATACCGCCCATATAGACGGCCTCGAACAAGGAGACCTTGGCCTGGCCCGCAAAGGAGCCCAGCGCTTCGAGCGTCGTGTTGCCGATGCCGCGTCGCGGCGTGGTGATCGCGCGGATGAAAGCGGGATCGTCGTCGGGGTTCGCGATCAACCGCAAGTACGCGCAGATATCCTTGATTTCGGCTTTGTCGAAGAACGACTGCCCGCCCGAAATCACGTACGGGATGCGCTCGCGGCGCAACACCTGTTCGAAGATGCGCGCTTGAAAGTTGCCGCGGTAGAGGATCGCATAGTCGCGAAATTGCGTGCGCCGCTCGAACTTGTGCGCCGATAGCCGGAACACGACCGATTCGGCTTCGTGCTCTTCGTCGTTGCACGGCGTGACCGTGATCGTATCGCCCATGCCGTGCTCGGACCACAGCTTCTTCTCGAACAGCTTCGGGTTGTTCGCGATGACGTTGTTCGCAGCCGTCAGAATCCGCACCGTCGAGCGGTAGTTCTGCTCGAGCTTGATGAGGTGCAGTTTCGGAAAATCCTTGCCGAGTTGAGCGAGGTTCTCGAGCGTGGCGCCGCGCCACCCGTAAATCGCCTGGTCGTCGTCGCCCACTGCGGTGAACGCCGCGCGCGGCCCCGCGAGCAGCTTCACCAATTCGTACTGGCACGCATTGGTGTCTTGATACTCGTCGATGAGCAGGTAGCGCAGCTTGTTTTGCCACCGGTCGCGCACCGCTTCGTTCTGCGCAAAGAGTTCGGTGGGCTTGAGGATCAAGTCGTCGAAGTCCACGGCCTGGTAAGCGTGCAGCGTCGCGACGTAGTTGCGATAGACGATGGCCGCTTGGTGCTCGTCCTCGTTCGAGGCGCTCGCCGCAGCCGTTTGCGGATCGATGAGCCCGTTCTTCCACAGCGAGATGATCGACTGGATCTTGCGGATGAACCCTTTATCGGTCGAACCCACCTGCTCCTGTATCAGGCCGAAGCAGTCGTCGGAATCCATGATCGAGAACTGCGGCTTGAGCCCGAGGTGCTCGGCTTCCTGCCGCAAGATTTGAACGCCCAGCGAGTGGAACGTGCACACCGTCAACTGGTTGACCGGCACCTTGCGCCCCTCCTTGCCCGGGGCGGTCAGCGTTTTGCCCTCGAGCAGCTTGCCGACACGCTCGCGCATTTCGGCGGCGGCCTTGTTCGTGAAGGTGACGGCCGCGATATGGCGCGGCTCGAAGCCCTTGTTCTCGATGAGGTGGGCGATCTTCTGCGTGATCACGCGCGTCTTGCCGCTGCCGGCACCGGCGAGCACGAGGCACGGGCCGTCGAGGTAGCGCACCGCTTCGCTCTGGGCGGGGTTCAATCCTGCGGACATCGTCTGTGGATGGGTGTAACGAGGTTGGCGGCTGGCGCAGGCGCGCATCCATGCTGTAGCGGACGCGGCGCGCGAAGCCGTGAGGGTCAGTGCGGGATGTTAACACGGATGCGCGGCTCGCCCGGCGACGTTAAATGGGATCGGTTCCTCGGCGCGGCGATGCGTGCCACAATGTTCGACTCTTTCGCCGCCAGTCGATCCGCTCGCCTATCGGGGCATGCTCGACGCGCGCGGCGTCTCCATTGTCGTCAGGCGGAGGAAAGCAGGCATGGCCAGCACGTTGAAAATCGGTTTGATGGGCTACGGGTTCGCGGGTGCGACGTTTCACGCGCCCGTCATCGATCATTGCGGCGCTTCCGCCGACGCGCCCGATACGCCCTACGCGCGCGTCGCGGCCATCGCCACGAGCCAACCCGAGCGCGCACTCGCCGACTACCCGAACGCTCGAGCCGTTGCCGATATCGACGCGCTGATCGCCTCGAGCGACGTCGAGTGCATCGTCGTGGCGACGCCGAATGACACGCACTACGCGCTCGCGGCGATGGTATTGGCGGCGGGCAAGCACGTCGTCGTCGACAAGCCCGTCACGCTGACGGCTTCCGAGGCCCGCACGCTCGCCCGGCTCGCGCGCGAGCACAACGTGCTGTTCGCGCCGTTCCACAATCGCCGCTGGGACGGCGATTTCATGACGGTGCGCGATCTGATCGCAAGTGGCGCGCTTGGGCGCGTGGTTCACTTCGAATCCCACTTCGACCGCTTCCGGCCGCTCGTGCGCGAGCGTTGGCGCGAACAAGCCGCGCGCGGCGGCGGCCTGCTGTTCGACCTGGGCCCGCACCTGATCGACCAAGCCCTCGCCTTGTTCGGTGCGCCCGAATCGGTCTTTGCGACGGTGAAGCAGCACCGCGACCACGCTAGCGCACCCGATTACGTTCATCTGCTGCTCGGCTACGCCGATAAGGAAGTCGTGCTCCACGCGAGCGCGCTCTCGGCGATCGAGCCGCCGCGCTTTACTGTCCACGGCACACGTGGCAGCTACGTGAAGGCGGGACTCGATACGCAGGAAGATCAGTTGAAGGCGGGGCTGCGGCCGGGCCAACCCGGCTTCGGTGCCGGCAATGCATCGGGCATACTGCGTGCTATGGAGGGCGACCGCGAAATCGAGCGTACGGTGCCGACCCGTGACGGCGCCTATGTGGAGTTCTATCGCGCCGTGGCGAACGCGGTTTCGCGCGGAGCGCCGTTTCCCGTGTCGCCGCAAGACGCCATCGACGTCATGGCGATCATCGAGCTGGCGAACGAAAGCGCACGCGAGGGCAAGCGCCTGCCGTTCGTCTGTGTTCCGGCGTGAGGACTACAGGAAAGAGTTTGTAACAGGTTCGCTGCAAGCGTGTCATCCGGGGCGGCGCCTGCGACGTTTTTACAATGTCACTGAACTGGCCCGGACCACACGAACCCATAAGAACGATAGGAGATATCGGATGCAACGCTTGATTCGCGCACTCGCTTATTGCGCGTTGGTTTGCACGCTGGCGGCCTGCGTAGCGACACGGCCGCCGCCGCGGCACCGTCGCCCACCGCCGCCCCCACCGCCCCCGGCGGCGAATCGGCCGAATCCGCATGAGGCGGAATTGGCTCGGCGTGCGCAAGCGGACGAGCGGATCGATACGCTCAACCGTCGCATCGACGAGCGCGTCAACCAAGGCTACTACTCGACGCCGACGGGCAATGGGCTGCATCACCGGCTCGATGTCATTCGCCAGGAAATCAGCGATATGGGCGCGCAGCATGGCGGCGGGCTGTCGGCCGACGAACAGCGCGTCATCTATCAGGAGTTGGATAGCGCCGCGCGCGTGATCGGCAACTGACGCCGGCGTCGTGTGCTCAACGGCGGGCCTGCGTGGCCATGCGCACGGCCAGGCCCGCTAGCACGGTGCCCATCACCCAGCGCTGTACCATCACCCAGCTCGGCCGTCCGGCGAGGAACGCCGCGATCGAGCCGGCCATCATCGCGACGACGGTGTTGACGGCAAGACTCGCTGCGATCTGCATCGTGCCGAGCGTCAACGACTGGGCAAGGACGCTGCCGCGATGCGGATCGATGAACTGCGGCAGCAGCGACAGGTAGAGCACGGCGATCTTCGGATTGAGCAGGTTCGTCACGAGGCCCATGGCGAACAATTTGCGCGGGCTGTCGGCCGGCAGGTCGCGCACCTGGAACGGGGAACGGCCGCCCGGCTTGACCGCCTGCCAGGCCAAATAAATCAAATACAACGCTCCGCCGAGCCGCAGCACGTCGTAGGCGAACGGCACGGCCATCAGCAGCGCGGTGATACCGCATGCCGTGCTGACCATATAAAAGACGAAGCCGACCGCAACGCCGCCGAGCGAGATCATGCCGGCGGCTCGCCCCTGGCATAGCGAACGCGACACGAGATAAATCATGTTGGGGCCCGGCGTCAGCGCGATGCCGAGCGCGACGAGGCCAAAAGCGAGTAGTGAGCTGGACGTGGGCATTGCGTCTCCTCGATCGACGAAGGATTGACGGAAGGATGGCCTTGCATGCCCAGGCGCGCGGCGGATATGTCGACGCGAGTTCGCACGCTGCGATCGACGGCCGCGCACGCCCCGCTCCCGCGCTTCCCGATGGTTCATTCCATCTCACGGCGCCAGTCGCACGGGCCCGTCGATTATTCCATGCTTTGTGGGAACGCGCCCGCAGGCGACTACGCGGCCACGGCAGAAGAGCGGGCCGGACCCAGCCTCGTTTCGATGTCGCGAATCATCCGCTCCATCCAACCCCGCAGCACGCCATCGAAGCAGACGGCAGCCGTCGAACCGGCGAGCAAGCGATAAACCTCGTTGCGGCGCACCTTCGAAATTCTGGCCGGATCCAGCCAGGCATCGTTGGCCGCGAGTAGCCGCAACGTGTCGAGCCCGATCAGGATCGGCCACAAGCAAGCCAACCGTAAGCGAATCGACAAGCGTGGGATGGAAAACGTGTAATCCGCAGCCGCGCGGTAGTGCGCAAGCGCAGTTGCCATCAGCTCGGCAAGCACGGGGCGCGCGCGGATCGATGCGTCCGGCGCGAGCAACGATTCAGGCGTGAGCCCGTGCGTCTCGAGCATCTGCGCCGGCAGATAGCAGCGGCCGATGCGCAGATCCTTCGGGCAATCCCGTAGGATGTTCGTCAGCTGCAACGCCTTGCCGAAGCGCACGCCGCGCGCAACGACCACCGCTTGCGGCTCGTCGAACGTACCCGGCACGTGCGCGCAGGTCATCTTCGTCCAAAATTCACCCACGCAACCGGCCACGAGGTAGGTGTAGCGGTCGAGCGATTGCGCGTCGTCGAGCGCCGCAATCGCGCCCGAGTCTTCCGACGGGAACGTGCGCAAGTCGAACTCCATCCCCGTCGTCAGCGTTACGACGATCTCGCGCACGGCGGCCCGATCGGCGACATCGAGTTGTTCAAGCACCGCGAGCGCCGCGCGAAGCGATTCGAGCAGGCGCTTTTCGTCGGCGAGCGCCTGCCGTCCCGCCACTTCGTCGGCGATTTGCGCGATGGCGCGCTTCGTGCCCTCGCTCGTATCGCCCTCGATCGCGGCCCGCAGCGCGAGCAGCAGCGACAGACGGCGCGCCGGCTCGATCAGCGATGTGTCGGCGATCGTGTCGGCCGCGCGCGCGAGCAGGTACGCCAGGCCGACGGGATCGCGCATCGGCCCCGGCAACACGCGCAACGTCAAATAAAACGAGCGCGAGACGCGCTTGAGCAAAGGGCCGAGCAAAACGGCACGGGCAGCGTTGGACATGAATCGATTGTCAGAGGGATGGACGCACGTCGCGGTCCGCAATTGTAGCCGGCCACCCCAGCCCCTTGCGCTTTTGGCGATGTCTATGCGCTCACCGAAGCCCTCGGCCTCGCATCGGCGCTCAGCACGAGCGCCAAGCCGCCCAAGATCGCCGCCATGCCGACGAGTTCGAGCGCATGCAAGCGATTGCCGAGCAACGCGTAGTCCATCAGCGCCGTCACGATCGGCACGAGATAGAACAAGCTCGTGACGTTGACGAGATCGCCTCGTTGCACCAATCGATAAAAGAGCAGTTGCGCGAACACGGAGATGACGAGGGCGAGCCACAGCAGCGAGACGACGAGTGTCGTGTCGAATTTCAACGCGAGCGGCATCGCAGGGGCGATCGCCGCGCACAGCACGAGGCTGACGGCGTTTTGCAGCGGCAACACGTCGATCGGTGCTTGCGCGATGCGCTTTTGCAAAATGGCGCCGACTGTGATGCAAACCAGCGAGCCCAGTCCGAACGCCGCACCGAGCGTCGACGGCGACGCCGCCCCGCCCCCGCCCGGATGGACGACGAGCGCCAGACCGAGAAGCGCAACCGCCAGCCCGGCAAGCCGGCGCGGCGAGTGGCGGCGTTGCGTCGCCAGCATCGTCAGGATCGGCTGCGCGCCCAGCATCGTCGCGAGCAGGCCCGGCGTGAGTCCGCGCGAGAGCGCGAGCAGATAGCAGATCGAATAGCCGCCCGTGAGCAGCGCGCCGGTCAGCGCAACGCGCCACCGCGTGCCCCGCGCGGGCCACCAGCGTCCGCGCCAGAGGCCGAACACGGCCAACACGGCCGAAGCGAGCAGGAACCGCAGCAGCAGGAACGCGAATGCCGATGCGTGCCGGATGCCAAGTTCGGCAAAGATCGCGCCGCTACTCCAAAGCAAGACGAAAAGCGAAGTCGTACCGTATGCCGCGATTGCGGCTCGAAGGGAATTCATTTGAGTCATCACCTGTGCAAGGGTGCATGTGTGCGGGAGGCCGCACGCGCGCCCCCCACGTTCACGATGGAACGTGGCTTCAGGCGCAACGATGCGGAGAACCGGAAATCGGCGTTAGAGGCGCGCCACCGGAGGGGCGGCGATGCCGACGACGGCTTGCCTCGGAGGGGGAGGCGAGCCGGCGTGCACGAGCACGACGACAGTCGAGAACGCCATGCGCCCAGCGCCGACGATGAAGTCGGACGTGCCGGTGACGAAGCCGCGCGGGTGCATGGAGTGGGTCATCGATGTCGAATCGGTGAAAGTGGGCCGTCGAACGAATCGGCGGCCGAGCGGTATCGACTCGCTTTTTTTAGCCGGTCGATCGTTCGACAGCCTACGCGCACTCGTTCGATCGCGCAATCTGCGCAATCGACCCAAGCGACCCAATCGACCCAATCGGCCTCGCTGCGCGCGGGCGCGGACGATGCGATACTGGCCGGCATTCGCAATGTCGATCGGTGCAGCTCAATGACCGCCTTGGCCGATGGGGTCCTCGTCTTGCACGCGCTCGTCGTGACGTTCATCGTCGGCGGCTTTGTCGCGATCTGGCTCGGCGCCGCGCTCGGCTGGGCGTGGGTGCGCGAGCGGCGG
>JBQCDS010000527.1:0-21052 GCA_051961035.1 Trinickia sp.
CGTTTCGGTCGGCAGATCGAACAGCACCGTCAAGTCCGGCTCGAAGCCGCCTTGGACCCAGCGTTCGAGCGCCTCGAGCTTATCGCGCGGTAGCCCCCGGCCGCCGCCTTGGTAGGCGAAGGTGGCGTCGGTGAAACGGTCGGACAGAACCCAATCGCCGCGCGCGAGCGCCGGCTCGATGACCTGCGCGAGATGCTCGCGCCGCGCCGCGAACATCAGCAATGCCTCCGTCTCGAGATCCATGCGCTCGTGCAGCAGCATTTGACGCAACGCTTCGCCAACCGGCGTGCCGCCGGGCTCGCGCGTCATGACGACGGCGCGCCCCATTGCCCCCACCTTCTCTTCGAGACGCTCGCGAAACCAGGACAGGTGCGTCGTCTTGCCCGCGCCGTCGATTCCCTCGAATGTGATGAACTTGCCACGCGCCATTTATTCCTGTCCTCGGATGTATTTGTCGACCGCTCTGTTGTGAGCGCCGAGCGTATCTGAAAAGTAGCTGCTGCCGTCGCCGCGCGAGACGAAGTACAGCGCGCGCGTGGGCGCGGGGTTCATCGCCGCTTCCAGCGACGCCACGCCAGGCAGCGCGATCGGCGTGGGCGGCAAGCCACGGCGCGTATAGGTGTTGTAGGGCGTGTCTTGCTGCAAGTCGCGCTTACGCAAATGCCCATCGTAGCCATTGCCGAGGCCGTAAATCACGGCTGGATCCGTTTGCAGCGGCATGCCGATGCGCAGCCGGTTCGCGAACACGGCCGATACGAGCGGCCGATCGCTCGCCTTGCCCGTTTCCTTTTCGATCAGCGAGGCGACCGTCAGCGCCTCGTACGGTGTGCGGTACGGCAGGCCCGGCGCGCGCGCGGCCCACGCAGCCGCCAACCGCTGCTGCATCAGGCGGTATGCGCGCCGATAGACGTTGATGTCGCTCGTTCCCTTGTCGAAAAGGTAGGTATCGGGGAAGAACAAGCCTTCCGCACTGGCCGCCGGTGAATCGCTCGCGCCGATCGCCGCGAGCAACTGGGCGTCGCTCATGCCGGCCGTGTCATGGCGCAACGCCGGGCTGGCGTCGAATGCCGCCCGCATCTGTTTGAATGTCCAGCCTTCGATGATCGTCACGACCGATTCGTTGACGTCGCCCAATGCCAGCTTTTGCAGCACCTGGTAGGGCGTGACCCCCGTCCGGAATTCATAGTTGCCCGATTTTAGCCGGCTTTGGAGCCCTAGCAGGCGCGTCATCAACACGAACGGCCGGACATCGACCGGCACACCGCCGCTTCTGAGCTGGGCGGTGACGCCGCGCACGGTGCTGCGCGGTTGGATGGTCACATCGACGGTGGCAGACGATAAAGCCAGCGGGTGCATCGCCCAGTAATAGCCGCCCACGGCGACGGCTGCGGCAAGCAAGACGGCAACGACTACCACCAAGGCGAGGCATTTCTTCAGCAGGGACATGAAAACAAGGTTCGGAAGGAACTCCATATAATACTTGTTCGCCTAAGCCGAAGTCAGGATTGACTAGTCACACATTCCATGAACGCACCGAATGCCTCCGCCTCCTCCACCGCCGTGTCGGTTCTCACGCCGTCGCGCCCCGTTGCCGCCGAGTTCGATGCGGTCTTGTCGCGCGGCGCTTTCATGCCGCTCGATCAGTTCGGCGTCATCGACGCGACGGGCGACGACGCGGCCACCTTTCTGCACGGCCAACTCACAAACGATGTTCAGCATCTGGACGCCGCCAGTGCGCGCCTGGCGGGCTACTGCTCGCCGAAGGGGCGCCTGCTGGCTTCGATGCTGATGTGGCGTGCGGCGGATACGCTGCGGCTGCTGGTGTCGAAGGAGTTGACGGCGCCCGTGCAAAAGCGGCTGTCGATGTTCGTTCTGCGCGCGAAGGCGAAGCTCGCCGACGCCACCGATTCCGTCGCGGTCGTCGGCTTCGCCGGCGACGTGCGCGCGCCGCTTTCGCGATTGTTCGACGCCGTGCCCGACGGCGTGCACGTGCATGTCGCCGGCCCCGCCGGCTCGCTCATCCGCGTGCCCGACGCCGCTGCGCGTCCGCGCTATCTGTGGATCGGGCCTAAGGCCGTTGTGCAAGCGCACCTGGCCGCGCTCGAGGGCGAACTCGTGCGCGTCTCGCCGGCGCTGTGGGATTGGCTCGACATCCACGCAGGCGAACCGCGCATCACGCAAGGCGTGCTCGAACAGTTCGTGCCGCAGATGATCAACTTCGATGTGATCGGCGGCATCAACTTCCGCAAGGGCTGCTACCCGGGGCAGGAAGTGGTCGCACGCAGCCAATATCGCGGGACGATCAAGCGGCGCATGACGCTCGCGCACGTATCGATCGACGCAGCCGAGGAAGCGGCGCGGCCCGGTGCCGAGTTGTTCCATTCGGACGATCCGAGCCAGCCGTGCGGCATGGTGGTGAATGCCGCCGCCGCACCGAAGGACGGCTTCGATCTATTGGCCGAAATCAAGCTTGCCGCGCTGGAAGGCGGCACCGTCCATTTGGGCTCGTCCGACGGTCCCATGCTGGCGTTTCAGCCGTTGCCGTACGCGCTGCCGAGCGACGTTTGAGTGGCTGGCTTTCCGATTCCCATGTGCTTGATCGTATTCGACTGGCGGCCCGATGCCGCAAATGGTGCTCTGCTTACGCTGGCGGCCAATCGCGATGAATTTTTCGCGCGCGCGAGCGAGCCGCTCGATTGGTGGCGCGATGCGCCAAACGTGCTGGCCGGGCGTGATATCGTGGGTGGCGGGACCTGGCTCGGCGTGTCGCGCGACGGGCGCTTTGCCGCGCTCACCAATTACCGCGACCCGCGCGCCTTTCGCCCCGATGCGCCGACGCGCGGCGCGCTCGTCGCGGATTACCTGGCGCAGCCTGCCCGCGCGCCGCTGGATTACTTGAGCCAAGTAGCCGAGCGAGGCGCGGCCTACAACGGTTTCAATCTGATCGTCGGCGATTTGCCGCGCCGCGAACTTGCTTGGTATTGCAACCGTGCCGGTGCGTTGCCTCGCCTATTGCCGGCTGGCGTGCATGGCATTTCGAACGCGATACTCGACACGCCATGGCCGAAGCTCGTGCGCAAGCGCGCCGAACTGGGCGCGCTCATGGAGCGCGAGGGCGAGCCCACCCTCGATGCGCTGGTCGCACTGATGCGCGATCCGCTCGTTGCGGCCGACGACGAACTGCCCTCGACAGGTATCGGCATCGAGCGAGAGCGCGCGCTATCGGCCGCTTTCATTGAAACGGCCGATTACGGCACGCGCGGCACGACAGCGTTGCAAGTGCGCACCCATGGGGCATCCCTCGAACTTCAGATAACGGAGCGCAGCGATGACGATGGCTCGCACAGCCTGACGCGCCCTGGCGCCTACGAACGCCGGTTCGTACTCGATTTCGCGCCCTGATCGCAACGCGGCCGTTGAACAGCTTCGAACCACTACCGCCGGGCGTCGTCCAAGATGCGAATCATTTCGACGTGCTCCACGCCGGCCTCGTAGAAAGGCGCTCCAATGGGTGAGAACTGGTGCCGCAGATAGAACGAAACGGCATCGCGTTGCGCATAAAGCCATACGCTGGCATCGCCGCGCCGTACCGCATGCGCGATCAGCGCCAGGAGGATCTGCGACCCGATTCCCGCGCGCCTTGCGCTGGGCAACACCGCCAGCCGCCCTATCGCGCCGTCCGGCAGCAAGCGAGCCGCCGCGACAGCATCGCCAAACCGATACGCCACCGCATGCACCGCATCGAGGTCGGCTTCGTCGGAAACCAGGGACGCCACGATACCTAATTCGCGCACGAATACCGCCTCGCGCACGCGCGCCGCATCCGCACCGAGCCCATGCCAACCGCCCGCTTCGACAATCACATTTTGCATCGGCATCTCCCTCGTTCGTTCCGATTCGGCCCATGCGGATGACGGCACGGCCTACGGGACGTATCAGATTCCGTCTGGGGGCGGCACCGATGGGTCGCTCGGTGCCCGCGTCCGTTCGATGTCTTCATGGCGGGCCCGAACGCTCGCCATGATGGACGGATGCGTGATGACATAAAAGCGATCGTCGCGCACGGCATCGAACGCGGCATCGGCGATATCGGCGGCGCTGAGCCGGCCGGCTCGCACAGCCTTGCGCAACTCTCTTCCCGCCAGCACCCGCGATGCCGACGGCGGCGCCTCGTTGCGCCAGCGAGGGGGACGCGCGCGCTCCGCTTCGGCGATGCCCGTCGGCGCGAATGCCGGGCACAGTAGCGAGCACCTCACCGCCGAGCCCGCGCGGCGAAGGTCGTGATAGAGCGTTTCGGTCAGTGCCACGACAGCATGCTTCGACGCGTTGTACACGCCCATGGCCGGCGGCGAGATCAGGCCGGCGACGGACGCCGTATTGACGATATGGGCCGGTTCGTTTTGCCGCAGCATGATCGGCGTGAAGACGCGCACGCCGTGCGCCACGCCCATGACGTTGACGCCGAATACCCAAGACCAGTCGTTCTCGCTCATCTCCCAGATGAATCCGCTCGTGCCGACGCCGGCGTTGTTGAACAGCAGATGCACCTTGCCGTACGCATCGAGCGTGCGGTGCGCGAGCGCTTCCACGGCTGCGCCGTCCGAGACGTCGGTGGGCACGGCGATGGCGTCGGCGCCCATGGCGGTGAGCGTTTCGACGACGTCGCCCAGTGCGTCGCCGTCGACATCGGCCAGCACGAGTTTCATGCCGAGCGCGGCGCCCTTTTGCGCGAAAGCGCGGCCGAATCCGCTCGCCGCGCCGGTGATCACGGCGACTTTGTCGTCGAAGCGGTTCATGCGTCCTCCTTGTACATCGTGAATCGTCGTTGCATTCGCGTCTACACGCGTGTGCGCGTGCGTGTGCGTGTGAGCGTTTGCGCCCACGCGCCCTGGCCAATCATCACGCGATCTTGACGAGTTGCTTGCCGAAATTTTTGCCTTGCAGCAATCCCATCAGTGCATCGGGCGCTTGCTCGAGGCCTTCCACGACGCTTTCTCGGTAGCGCAGCTTTTTCCCCGCCACCAGCGTGGCGAGTGTGCGCATGGCCTCCGGCCACAGATCGAGGTGCTCGGTGACGATGAAGCCCTGCACGAGCAGGCGCATCGTCAGAATGATCGCAGGCTGCTTGATCGGGACCGGTTGCCCGTCGTAGCCGGCGATCATGCCGCACAGGGCAATACGACCGAACGGATTCATGCGTGAGAGCGTGGCGTCGAGCGCTTCACCGCCGACGTTCTCGAAGCAGCCGTCCACGCCTTCGGGCGTGGCGGCCTTCAAATCCGCGTGCAGATTGCCCGCCTTGTAGTCGACGCAAGCGTCGAACCCCAGTTCTTGCACCACGTACCGGCACTTTTCGGGGCCGCCCGCGATACCTACGGCACGGCACCCGGCGAGCTTGGCCAACTGACCGACGACGCTGCCCACGGCGCCGCTTGCCGCACTGACGACGACCGTCTGCCCCGAGCGAGGCGCGATGATCTTGTTCAGCCCGTACCATGCGGTCACGCCGGGCATGCCGGCGATACCGAGATAGGCGGTGGCCGGCACGAGCGTATCGTCGATTTTGCGCACGCCGGAGCCATCGGACGTGCCGTAGTCCTGCCAGCCGAACATGCCCGTGACCGTATCGCCCACGGCGAAACTCGGGTGCTTCGATTCGACCACCTCGCCCACCGTCGCTCCAAGCATGACATCCCCGATGGCAAGCGGCTCGGCGTACGACTTGGCGTCGTTCATTCGGCCGCGCATGTACGGATCGATCGACAGGTAGCGGTTGCGCACGCGAAACTGCCCCTCGGCCAATGGCGCGAGCGGAGCCTGCTCGATCCTGAAGTTATCGGAACTGACAGCGCCTTGCGGGCGCGATGCGAGCACAATGCGGCGATTCGTTTGCGTCATGGCGATTTGCTCTCCGATTCACGAATGGACGGAAAAACGGCGACGGAAACGCGCGGGGCATCGGCGCCCCAGGGGCACGCGCGATCAGCCGTCGCTCGGGCCGGGCTTGGTGCCGGGCGGCTGGCGCCTTCTTTGCTCGACGACTTCGCGCCCCACAGCCAGCCGCCGCATGTACTTGAACGTACCGAGCGCCTTGGCGACGAAGTGGCCGCTATCGTCGCGCACTTCGCCTTCGCAGTACGCCATCGTGGTGGAACGGTGCAACACGCGGCCGAACGCGCGCAGCTCGCCGCGCCCCGGCTGCATGAAGTTCACTTTCATCTCGACGGTGACGACGCCCATGCCATCACCGGCCAAACTACGCGCCGCGGTGGCCAACGCGACGTCGGCCAGCGTCATCGTCACGCCGCCGTGAGCGACCTGCCATGTGTTCATCTGCGTGTCGGCCAGCGTGAGCGCGACCTCGCTCTCGCCGTTCGCCGCCGCGATCAGCCGGACACCGAGATGTTCGACGAAGGGGCTTTCGATCGTGCGTTCGCGCTCGACTGCTTGCGATGTCTGCGGGGCTGGTGGGGCTGGCGCCGCCGGCGGTGTCGCGCGCTCGGAAGTCATGGGCGTGTGCTCTTTAGCGTTCTAAGGCGTTCTTGCGCCTCAAACTTCGTAATCGACGCACTCGCGCGACTCGCGCACCGCACCGATGAACTCCTTCAGTGCCTGGTGTGTCGGGTGAACTTGGTAAGCATCGAGCGCGGCTCGATTCGCGAAGTCGGAAAGCAGCACCACGTCGTACGTCGATTCGAGCCCGGGCGCGGCGAGGCCCACTTCAAGGTGCAAGATGCCGGGCACGATGTCGCGGCAGCCTTCCAGCCGTTCTTTCAGCTTCACCGCGTTTTCGGCGCGGCTCGCGCCCAGCGCCGACTCCTTCAACTTCCACATAACGATGTGACGAATCATCCTGTACGCTCCTCGACATTCGGATTGCCGCAATTTCGGCGATAGCGACGGATGATACTCGCTTCGCTCGAACGCGCCAGTTCGGCCGAATGGCTAATGCCAGCCCTAGTGCGCCCCCTCCCGACGCTACGCTCCCCCGAGGGCGAGGAACAAGTCGATTCGATTGTCCAAGCGCGCCAGCCGGTTACTCTTTTGTTCGAGATCGGCCACGCGTTGCGCGCGCTGCGCATCGAGCCACGGGCCGGCATCGGTCGAGCCCAATTCGAACCGAGCGCGCGCGTATGCGGTTGCGAGCGTGGCGTTCGCGAGCGCGTCCGCGCGTTGGATGGCTTGCGCGTCCAGTTGCGTTTTAGCAGCCAATGCGTCCTCGACGTCGGCAAGCGCGCGATACAGCTGCTTTCGAAATTCGACGCTGGCTTCGTCGAATTCGTTTTCGGACAACCTTGCCTTTGCGCGCACCGTGTTCCATTGCACGAACGGCAACGCGAGCGCCGCACCGATCGAAGCAACCGGGTTTTGCAACGTACGTACCAGCATATCGCTGCTCGTACCGAGTTGGCCCGTCAACTCGATGCTCGGGTAAATCGCGGCCCGCGCGAGATCGACACCTGCCAATCGCGCGCGCAACCTCAATTCGGCGGCGCGCAAGTCGGGCCGCCGCGCCAGCACGACGGCGGGCAAACGCGGCGCCACACGAGGCAGCAGCGCGTTGCCCAAGCTCTCGGGTTCGGCGCCCCGCGCCTCGGGCGGCTTGTCCAGCAACAGCGCCAAGGCATTGCGTTTCGCCTCGCGCTCGAGCCGCCATTGCGCTTGCTCGGCTTGCAAGGTGGCGAGTTGCTGCCGCGCTTGCGCCGCGTCGAACGGCGATGCCGCGCCCGCCGCGAGCCTCGCCTCGATGAGCGCGACGGCGCGCTGCGCATCGACGATCGATGCCTGCCCCAGCGCGATCGATTCGTTCAAATACCCGATGCCCCAATAGAGCTTCGCCGTCGTGCCGATCAACAGCAGTGCCGCGCTCTCGCGATCGGCTTCGCTCGCCTGCGCGCGCCAAGCCGCTTCGTCGCGCCGCGCGGCGAGTTTTCCCCACAGGTCGAGCTCGAAAGACACCGCCGCATTGGCGCCCGTCGCTACCCGCCCCCCGTCGGCATCGAACGCGCGCATCGCGTCCGCACCGGCCGTCAAGCTGGCCTGCGGGCCCGTTTGCGCATCGACGAGCCTTGCCTGGAGTTGCGCTCGGCGCACGCGAAGCGCGGCCATCGCAAGATCCGCATTCCTTTCCAATGCCTCATCGACGAGCGCGTCCAGCGCAGTATCGCCGAACGTTCGCCACCAGCGCGTCGACGCTTTCTCGGCCGGCACGGCAAGCGGCCGGGTGATCGCCGCACCGGACGGCGCCGAATCCGGCGCATCGCGCGCTATCCCTTCGTCGGACATCCACTTTGCGGGCAATTCGGGGAGAGCCAACGAGCCATGGCGAACGGGCGATGCACAGGCGGCGAGCCACCCGGTTGCGATCGCTGCTGCCGCCAAGCGTGACAATCGTGACGATCGTGACAAGCATGACAAGCGCTTCATGTCGGCCTCCGATTCAATCGCGCGCGAGCGCTTCGACCGGATCGAGCCGGGCCGCGTTGCGCGCCGGAATGAATCCGAAGGCGACGCCGATCGCCGTCGAGCAAGCGACGGCCGAGACGAGCGAACTTGTGGAAAAGACCATGCTCCATTGTTTGATGAATGTTGAAAACACGACACTCGCGCCGAACGACAAGGCGATACCGATGGCCCCGCCCATCATGCAGACGAGCACCGCTTCGACGAGAAATTGCAGCATGACGTCGCCGCGACGCGCGCCGACGGCCATGCGGATGCCGATTTCGCGCGTACGCTCGGTCACGGAAACGAGCATGATGTTCATCACGCCGATCCCACCGACGACGAGCGACACCACGGCGATCAGCGAAAGAAGCAGCGTCAACGTGCGCCCCGTCGAACGCACCGTCTTGACGACGCTGTCCATGTTGTAGGTAAAGAAATCCTTTCTACCGTGCCGGCGAGTCAGCAGCTCGACGATGCCGCGTTCAGCCGCCTCGCCGGGCGCCCCGGCCTTGATCCGGACGGTGATGCCGTCGAGCCGGTTTCCGCCGAACAGTCTCGCACCCGCCATCGTGTAGGGCACCCAGACCGTCAAGTCGCTCATGCCGCCGCCCCATAGCGCGCGCTTCTCGGCCGTGACGCCGATCACCGTGCACGGCACGTTGTCCACCAAGATGATTTTGCCGATCGGGTCGGTGTCCGTATCGAACAGCTTGCGGCGCGTGTTGGCATCGAGCACCGCCACTTGCGCATACCGGCGCACCGCATCGGCATCGAAGCTCATGCCCGAGGCCAACGTCAAGCCGCGCACCTGAAAGAAGTTTTCGCCCACCCCGCTGACCATGGCGCGCACGTCGACATTGCGGTGCCGAACGGTGGCGGAACGGTAGACGCCGGGCGTCACGCTGTCGACATAGGGCTCGTGAGCCAGCGCTTGCGCATCGGCCGCGACGAGCGTCCTGATGCGTTCGGCATCGCTGTCGCCCCAATCCCGCCCCGGATAGACGTCGATCGTGTTCGTGCCCATCGCGCCGATTTCATCGAGCATGTAACGCTTCGCGCCTTCGCCGACGGCAACGATGGACACCACCGCCATGATGCCGATGACGATCCCGAGCATCGTCAGCAGCGTGCGCAGCCGGTGCGCCAAGAGCGCCGCCCAAGCCGTGGCGAACGCTTGCCCCAGTCGTGCCCACGCGGACGATAAGCGGCGCTCGGGTGTGCGCACGAAGGCACTCGCGGCGATGCGCGGCGCCTCGGACGATCGCGGATTCGAAGCGCCATTCGAAGCGCCATTCGCAGTGCCATTCGCAGTGCCATCCGATCCGCCATCGCGCGTCCGATCGCCGACGATCACACCGTCCCGCATCTCGACGATGCGCTGCGCGTGCGCCGCCACCTGCTTGTCGTGCGTGACGAGCACCACCGTGCGGCCCGCCGCGTGCAGCTCGCCAAGGATGCGCATCACCTCGCGCCCGCTCTTGCTGTCGAGCGCGCCCGTCGGCTCGTCGGCGAGAATCACGTCGGCGTCGTTCATCAAGGCGCGGGCGATGCTGACGCGCTGCTGCTGGCCGCCCGAGAGTTGGTTCGGACGATGCTCGGCTCGCTCGGTGAGCCCGAGTTGCGCGAGCAGCGCGCGCGCACGCGAGACGCGAGCCTGGCGCGCCGCCCCGGCATAGAGGGAAGGCACCTGAACGTTGTCGGCGGCGCTCAAGTGCGGCAGCAGGTGATATCGCTGAAAAACGAAGCCGAAGCGCTCGCGGCGCAAACGGGCGAGCGCGTCGGGCGGCAATTCGCCGACATCCACGCCGCCCACGCGATACTGGCCCGCGCTCGGACGATCCAGGCAACCGAGCACGTTCATCAGCGTCGATTTACCCGAGCCCGACGCCCCCATGATCGCCACGAACTCGCCGGCTTCGATCGTCAAATCGATGTCGCGCAAGACGGCGATTTCCTTATCGCCGGCCCCATAGCGGCGCGAGATGCCGACAAGCGCCAATAGCGGTTCGCTCATCGATCAGCTCCCCTGCCCGGCCTTGATCGCACCGCCATCGGGTGCGGCTTCCCCGACGACGATGCGCTCGCCTTCGCGCAGGCCGGAAAGCACCTGCGCTTTCACGTGGTTATTCATGCCTACGCGAACCTGGCGTGTTTGCACCTTGCCATCGTCGGCCAGGACGCGCACGGCGTAGCTGCCGTCGGCGGATTTCGCTCCGAGCGCGGACGAGGGCAACACGAGCGCACCTTTCGCCGTGCCTTGCAGGATCGACACTTGCGCCGTCATCGAGATGCGCAGGCGATGCCCGGGGTTGGGCACTTCGAACAGCGCGTTGTAAAAAACCGCCGCACCGCCTCGCGACGGACCGCCGCTCGATGTCCCGGCGCCGGCGCTCATACCGGAACCCGACGACTCGGCGAAATCCTGCGGGGCCGGCTCGATCGCGCGCACCTTGCCTTCATAGCGGGTGTCGGGATCCCCGAGGACCGTGAAGTGCACAGGTTGCCCCGGTTCGACGCGTAGGATATCGGCCTCCGATACCTGCGCTTTGACGGTCATCGTGTCGAGGTCGGCGAGTTTCAAAATGACAGGGGCTTGCTGTTCCGCGATCACGGTCTGCCCTTGTCGCGTCACGATGGCGACGACCTCGCCGGACATCGGCGCGACGATCCGCGTATAGCCGGCATTGGCTCTCACCTTGTCGACTTCGATGCGCGCCCGCTTGCACCGCGCGTCGAGATCGGCGAGGTTCGCGCGTTCGACTTGCCATTCGGTGTCGGCACGCTCGAACGCCTCGCGCGACGTGGCCTGCCGATCCCAAAGCTGCCGTTCGCGTGTTTGCGCGAGCGAAGCCCGCCGCAAGCGCGTTTCGCTCGCGCGGCGCTGCGCGTTCAACGACCGCTCGTCCGCTTCCGCTTGCCGCAGCGCGTGTTCGACCAACGTCGGATCGATCTCGGCGAGCACTTGCCCTTCCTGCACCTTGTCGCCGAGTTCCACCTTGAGCGCCTTGAGCTGCCCCGATACCTGCGCGCCGACATCCACTTGCCGGTGCGCGTACAGCGTACCGGCCGCCAGCACGGCATCTTCGAGGTCGGCACGCTCGACCTGCGCCGTGAGGTACGGCGGGGTGTCGGCCGATGTGAAATGGCGGTAGCCGGCAAGCGCCGACAGCAGCAAGGCGAAAGCGCCGAAGCCGGCCGCGAGCCGGCGATAGTGTTGTTTGACCATGTGTTGCTAGATAGGCGCCGTACGACGGCGGCAGGACAAGCGCGGCGGCCGATCGCAACGGGTGCGAAGGCGGGCGGCGGTAAAGTGCGTGGCGGCATGATCGTCGTCATGCGCACGAAGCAAGCGTGGAAATGTAATCGTCTCGAAATTTTCGCGAGACGGTAGGTTTGTTACTGAATGTTAATGAGATGTCTGATCGTCGTCGGCTCGGCCGTTCGCCCCGATCGTTGTGCCGACCGCCTATCGTTGCGCCGATCGCCTGATCGGCCCCGATGCGCCCGCTGTGGCAACTGCGCTCGCCACTTAGCGAGAATGCCCGCCACAGTATGGCCAGAAGGCGCTCACGCGCGGAACGATTTCCCCTACCCTACGCTCAACAGACCTTGTCCTTTCCCGCCGTGGAGCCTCGGTATGCCTGCCCCAACGCAAATCAAAGCCTATATCCGCGACGCGTCCGGTCAATTGACGCCGCTCGCGGGCGATTCGGTGACGCTTGAATTTCCGTCCGGCGATTCGCTGGAGATCGTCTGGGCCGATCAACATCCCGACGATCCCCGCCCGGTGTGCGCCCAAGTGTGGAGCGGCCGTCGCGTGACCCAGCCGTTGTCCCAGGAGGAAATCGACGCGCGAACCCATGCGAGCTCGGTCGCGCTGCTACCGTCAGCCGCGAACCTGGTGCTTGTCCACCCCTATTCGTATCCGATCCGCAAGCGCGATTGAACCCGCGCGCCGCGTGCCGGCCAGCGATCCATCAAGACGACGCGGCGCGCTCGTTCGCCGTCGGCAGCTCGTGATCGCGATAGCGTTCGCGCAGTTTCAGTTTCAGCAGCTTGCCGGTGGCCGTATGCGGAAGTTCATCGACGAACACGACATCGTCCGGCATCCACCATTTGGCTACTTTCCCTTGGAAAAAGGCGAGTAGCGCCTCGCGCGTCACCGCCGCGCCCGGCCGCTTGACGACAACGAGCAGCGGGCGTTCGTCCCATTTGGGATGGTGGCAAGCGATGCACGCAGCCTCGGCCACGTCGGGGTGGGCCACGGCGATGTTCTCGAGTTCGGTCGAGCTGATCCATTCGCCGCCCGATTTGATGACATCCTTGCTGCGGTCGGTGATCTGCAAAAAGCCGTCGGCGTCGATCGTCGCTACGTCGCCCGTCGGAAACCAGCCGTCGATGAGCGGCGAAGCGTCGCCCGGCGATACGTCGCCCGGCGCTTCCTCGTTCGCAAAGTAGTGGTCGATGACCCACGGCCCTCGCACATGTAAATCGCCGAACGCGACGCCGTCGCGCGGCAACTCGCGCCCGTCTTGGCCGACGATCTTCATGTCGACGCCGCAAATCACCGTGCCTTGCTTTTGCAAGATGCGACGGCGCTCTTCGAGCGGACGTTGCGATTGCTCCCAATTGAGCCGCGCGAGCGTGCCAAGCAGCGACATCTCCGTCATGCCCCACGCATGAATCACGCGCACGCCGTACTCGTCCTCGAACGTCTCGAGCATCGACGGCGGGCAGCACGAGCCGCCTATCACCGTGCGCTCGAGTGACGAAAACCGCGCGCCGATCGATTTCACGTGCGCGAGCAGATTCATCCAGACCGTCGGTACGCCGGCCGAAAACGTCACCCGCTCAGCTTCCATCAACTCGAACAGCGATTTGCCGTCCAGATCCTTGCCGGGCAATACCAGCTTGGAGCCCGCAAGCGGCGCACCATGTGGAATTCCCCACGCGTTGACGTGAAACATCGGAACGACCGGGAGCACGCTATCGCGCGCAGAGAATCCCATCGCATCGGGCAACGCGGCGCCCATGGCATGCAGATAGACAGAGCGATGCGAATACAGCGCGCCCTTCGGGTGGCCGGTCGTACCCGATGTGTAGCAGAGGTAGGACGCCAACCGTTCGTCTAGTACAGGCCACTCGTAATCGCCGTCTTGTGCGTCGACCAGCGCCTCGTACCCGAGCAGCGGCACGTCGATGCCCGGGATGTCGGCATCGTCCGCCAACGCGATCCACGCCTTGACGTTCGGACACTGCGGTGCGAGTGTCGCCACGAGCGGCGCGAACGTCGTATCGAACAGGACGTAGCGGTCGTCGGCATGATTAACGATGTAGGCGATTTGTTCGGGGAACAATCGTGGATTGATCGTATGACAGACGGCGCCGAAGCCCGTCGTGCCGTAGTACGCCTCCAAATGCCGATAGCCGTTCCATGCCAGCGTGCCGATACGCTCGCCTTGCACGACGCCGAGCCGTATCAACGCCTGGGCGAGCTGCTTCGCGCGCTGCTCGCAATCGCGTTAGGTGTAGCGGTGAATGTCCCCTTCGATGCGGCGCGACACGATCTCGGTGCGCGCCGCGTGCCGGGCCGCGTGCACGAGCAACGTCGACACATTCAGCGGCACATCCATCATCTGGCCCAGCAACGGCTTTGGCATGGCGAAGCTCTCCTCGCGCGGGTGGACGGTTAGCCCGTCAAGCTCGATCGGTCGTGGCGCCGCGCGGCTCGAGCGTTGCTTCGAGCCGTGCACAGCGCGCCGCAAGGCGGCGACTTACAATATCGGGTAACCCAGAGGCCCTCAATATGTCGTTTTCCCCAAGCATCGCCGAGCCTTCCGCACGCATCTCATCGTTGACCGATGCCCTTTCCGCTGCCCGCTCCGGCGCATTTTCGGGCCTAGGCAGCGCGTTCTACACGCGATTGCCGGCCGCGCCGTTGGCGGCGCCCTATCTCGTCGGTTTCAGCGACGAACTCGCCCGCGCGCTCGGCCTCGATCCGCAAATCGCCTCCGAGCCGGGTTTCGCGGAGCTATTCGTCGGCAATGCCACGCGCGAATGGCCCCAGGAGGCGTTGCCGTATGCGTCTGTCTACTCGGGGCATCAGTTCGGCGTGTGGGCGGGGCAACTCGGCGACGGACGCGCGCTCTCGCTCGGCGAACTCGAGCACGGCGGCGAGCGCTTCGAGCTGCAACTGAAGGGCAGCGGGCGCACGCCCTACTCGCGCATGGGGGACGGGCGCGCCGTGTTGCGTTCGTCCATTCGCGAGTTCCTATGCTCAGAGGCGATGCACCATCTGGGTATTCCGACGACACGCGCCTTGGCAGTCATCGGCTCCGATCAGCCCGTGCGCCGCGAAGAGATCGAAACGGCCGCGGTCGTGACTCGCGTTGCGCCCAGCTTCGTGCGCTTCGGCCACTTCGAGCATTTTTACGCCGCCGATCGGCCGAACGAGTTGCGCGCGCTCGCGGATCACGTCATCGCCCGCTTTTATCCGGCCTGCCGCGAGGCGGACGACCCCTATCTCGCACTGCTCGACCAGGTGGTCGTGCGCACGGCGTCGTTGGTGGCGCAGTGGCAAGCGGTGGGCTTCTGCCACGGCGTCATGAATACCGACAACATGTCGATTCTCGGCCTCACGATCGACTACGGCCCGTTCGGTTTCGTCGATGGTTTCGATGCCGGCTACATCTGCAATCATTCCGATACGCAAGGCCGGTACGCCTATCGGATGCAGCCGCAAATCGCCTACTGGAACTGCTTTTGCCTCGCCCAAGCGCTGCTGCCGCTCGTGGGCGAGCGCTATGACGGAGCAGCGCGAGCCGAGCGCTCGGTCGCCGACGCGCAAGCCGTGCTCTCGCGTTTCAAGGATCATTTCGCCCCGGCGCTCGAGCACCGCTTTCAAGCCAAGCTCGGTCTGGGCGAGATGCGCGAGGGCGATGCCGCGTTGGCCGACCGTCTGCTCGCACTGATGCACGCTAGCCGCGCCGATTTCACGCTCACCTTCAGGGCGCTCGCGCAAATATCGAAGCACGATGCGAGCGGCGACAGCGCGGTGCGCGATCGGTTCCTCGATTTGCCGGCCATCGACGGCTGGCTCGCCGATTACCGCACGCGGCTGGCGGCCGAGCCGGCCGACGATGCCGTGCGGCGCGCGGCGATGAACCGCGTGAACC
This sequence comes from Trinickia sp., assembly GCA_051961035.1. GTDB lineage: Bacteria > Pseudomonadota > Gammaproteobacteria > Burkholderiales > Burkholderiaceae > Trinickia. The sequence continues at coordinate 15,624 of JBQCDS010000527.1, forward strand.
CGAAATTCGTACTGCGCAATCATCTTGCGGAGATGGCGATACGCCGCGCGAAGGAAAAGGACTTTTCCGAACTCGAACGGCTCGCCGCCGTGCTGCGACGCCCGTTCGACGAGCAGCCGGAAAATGAAGCGTATGCGGCGCTGCCGCCCGATTGGGCCGGCACGCTCGAAGTGAGCTGCTCGTCGTGAGCCGAGCGACGATCGAGCACCCCTGTCCCTAATCCGGCGCGCCGACAGCCGCGCCGTCTCATGGAGAGATGTATGAACGAACGCCCCACCGGAACTGGTACTGGCAGCGGCACGGGCACGCCCGATTCCTCCGATGCCCCGCGCGATACGTACGAAGTCAAGAAATCGGATCAAGACTGGCGCCAGCAATTGTCCGACGTCGAATATAAGGTGACGCGCCACGCCGCGACCGAGCGCCCGTTCACCGGGCGCTATTGGGATCATTGGGAAGGCGGCGTCTACGATTGCGTTTGCTGCGGCACGCCGCTGTTCGAATCGTCGACCAAATTCGACGCCGGCTGCGGCTGGCCGAGCTATTTCAAACCGATCAACGGCGAAGTGATCGAGGAGAAGACCGACCGTTCGCACGGCATGTTGCGCATCGAGGTGCGCTGCAAGCAGTGCGGCGCCCATCTGGGCCATGTGTTCGAAGACGGCCCGGCGCCCACGGGGCTGCGTTACTGCATCAATTCGGCTGCGCTACAATTCGAGCCCAAGTAACGTTCGGTCGCGGTGCGTCGCGCGGCGAAACCCTAAAGCGCCGCACTGCGCCCCGCGTCCATTGACGCTTTCGAACTCCTCGGCCTTCATGAAATTTCTCTTCGATCTATTCCCGATCATCCTGTTCTTCGTTGCATTCAAGGTTTGGGGCATCTTTACGGCGACGGCCGTCGCCATCGCGGCGACGCTCGTCCAGGTCGCCTGGGTGGCGTTTCGCCATCGGAAGGTCGACCCGATGCTATGGGTGAGCTTGGCCGTCATCGTCGTGTTCGGCGGCGCCACGCTCGTGCTGCACAATCAGAAATTCATCCAATGGAAGCCGACCGCGCTCTATTGGCTATTCGCGGTCGGCCTGGCCGTGGCACGCTACGGCTTCCGCCAGAATCTGATCGAAAAGATGATGGGCAAGCAGCTCACGTTGCCCACGGATGTGTGGGACAAGCTCAACATTGCTTGGGCCCTTTTCTTCGTCGCGCTCGGGATTGCGAATCTTTATGTCGTCGGCAACTTCACCGAGGCGCAGTGGGTCAACTTCAAGCTGTTCGGCACGACGGGGGCGATGGTCGTGTTCATCGTCGTGCAAAGCTTGTGGCTTGCGAAGTACATGAAGGAGGAGTGAGCGATGAGCGAATCCATCGATTTCATTGGCGCGTCCCCCGATGCGCGCATCGCCTTCATCGAATCGCGGCTCACCGCCGCGCTCGCCCCGCAATCGGTGTCCGTTCGCGACGATAGTGCGCTGCACGCGGGCCACGCCGGCGCGGCCGCGGGCGGGCATTACGCGGTCACGATCGTGGCCGGCGCCTTCGCGGGCAGGCCGCGCGTGGCACGGCATCGGCTAGTGTATGATGCGCTGGCCGATGTCATGCAACGTGGGATTCATGCGCTCGCGATCACGGCGTACACACCCGAGGAATTTGCTCGGCTGCCCGGCGCGTAATTCCGCCTCGCCGGGTTGACCCTCGAGCGCCCCCTTCGCATTTGCACAGCGAACGCGGGGGCGTGCTGACTGAACCGATTCATTTCGACAGGAACGCTAGGAACTTCCGATGATCCATAAAAGAACCCGTCTTTGGGTAATGCTGGCTGCGTTGGCGGCCACCCCGGCTTTTGCGCAGAATATCGCCGTCGTCAACGGTACCGCCATTCCGAAGGCGCGCGCCGACGCGCTCGTCGCTCAGCTCGTGAAGCAAGGCCAGAAAGACACGCCGCAACTGCACGACGCAGTGAAACAGGAACTCATCAACCGCGAAATTCTCATGCAAGAAGCGGTGCGTGAAGGCATTCCGAACCGCGACGACGTAAAAGCGCAAATGGCGGTTGCCCAGCAAAGCGTCGTTCTGCACTCGCTGATCGAAGATTACGTTGCCAAGAACAAGCCGAGCGACGCCGAAGTCAAGGCGCGTTACGACGAACTCGTCAAGCAAGCGGGCGGCAAGGAATATCACCTGCATCATATTCTTGTCGACAACGAGAAGCAGGCGAAGGATTTGATCGCGAAGATCAAGGCCGGCGCTAAATTCGAGGATCTCGCCAAGAAATTTTCGAAAGATCCGGGATCGGGCAAGAACGGCGGCGACCTCGACTGGGCGAATCCGAGTACGTATGTGCCCGAATTTGCCGCAGCGGCCGAGAAGCTGAAGAAAGGCCAGATGACCGATACGCCCGTGCATACGCAATTCGGCTGGCACATCATCCGTGTCGACGATATCCGCGACATCACGCCGCCGCCGCTCGATCAAGTGAAGGCGCAGATCGTTCAGCAGATCCAGCAGGAAAAGCTGCAAGCGTTCGAGCAAAGCCTGCGCGCGAAGGCGAAGATCCAATAAGCAGTGCGAAGCAGTGCGCCTGCGGGCGCTGCTTGACGCAGGATGACACCGACGCAACATAACAATGCCGCCCGAGGGCGGCATTGTCGTTTGTGCGCCCTACCCCAGCCAGCGCCGCGCGTTCTGGAACACGCGCATCCACGGGCTCGCTTCGCCCCAGCCCTCGGGATGCCAGCTCATCGTGACCGTGCGATGCACGCGCTCCATATGCGGCATCAGCACCGTGAAACGGCCATCGGCCGTCGTGACCGAGGTAATACCGTTCGGCGAACCGTTCGGGTTGAACGGGTAGCGTTCCGTCGCTTCGCCGTGATGATCAGCGTAGCGCATCGCCACCTGCGCACGGGACGCATCGCCCTGCTGCGAGAAATCGGCGAAGCCCTCGCCGTGTGCAACCGCCACGGGGATACGCGAACCTTCCATTCCGGCAAAGAAAATGGACGGTGACGATTCGATGCGCACGAACGAGAAACGCGCTTCGAACTTCTCCGATTTATTCCGCGTGAACTTCGGCCATGCATCGGCACCGGGAATCATCGAAGCTAAGCTGCTCATCATCTGGCAGCCGTTGCAAATGCCGAGCGCGAACGTATCGGCACGCCCGAAAAATGCCGCGAACATGTCGGCCAGTTGCGGGTTGAAGCGAATCGTCTTCGCCCACCCTTCACCCGCGCCAAGCACGTCGCCGTACGAGAATCCACCGCACGCTACGGCGCCCTTGAAATCGGCCAGCGTTGCGCGGCCCGACAGCAAATCGCTCATGTGGATATCGTAGGCGTCGAAACCCGCCCGATCGAACGCGTAGGCCGTTTCCAAGTGCGAGTTGACGCCTTGCTCGCGCAAGATCGCGACGCGCGGACGCGCCCCCACTTTCAAGAACGGCGCCGCGACATCGTCGCTAGGATCGAAAGTCAGGTGCGGAGCGATGCCGGGATCTTGCGCATCGAGCAGTGCATCGTATTCGGCGTCGGCGCAGGCCGGGTTGTCGCGCAGCCGCGCGATGCGCCAGCTCACTTCGCTCCAGGCCCGTTCCAATTCGGCGCGCGGCGCGTCGTAAATCTTCTTCGCGTCGCGATAGATTTCGATGACATCGCGCTCGTTGAGCTTGCCGATGACGTGCGAGCACGCGCCCAAGCCATGCTCGCGCAGCGCGGCGAGCACCGAGTCGCGGTCGGCCGCGCGTACTTGCACGACGGCGCCGAGTTCCTCGGAAAAGAGCGCGCGCAACGTAAGATCGTCGCGCCGGCCGCTTGTCTGCTTGGCCCAATCCTTCGCATCGCCATAATCGAATTCGTGCGTCGCGTCGAGCGTGAGCATATCCACGTTCAGCGACACGCCCACACGTCCTGCAAAGGCCATTTCGCAGACAGTCGCCCACAAGCCGCCGTCCGAGCGGTCGTGGTAGGCAAGGAGCCTGCCTTCAGCATTGAGCGATTGGATGGCCGTGAAAAAGCGCTTCAAGTCTTCCGGATCGTCGACGTCGGGTACGCTGTTGCCCACCTGCTGCGTGACTTGCGCGAGGATGCTGCCGCCGAGGCGATGCTTGCCGCGGCCCAGATCGATCGCGATCAATACCGAATCGCCCGCGTCGGCTTGCCGACGCAATTGCGGCGTCAGATGGCGGCGGATGTCTTCAATGGGCGCAAAGGCCGAAATGATCAGCGATACCGGCGCGACGACTTCCTTCGCCACGCCTTGCTCGTTCCATTTCGTCTTCATCGACAGCGAATCCTTGCCGACGGGAATGCTGATGCCAAGCGCCGGGCATAGCTCCATGCCGATGGCCTTCACCGTGTCGAACAGCGCGGCGTCCTCGCCGGGGGTGCCGCAAGCCGCCATCCAATTGGCCGACAACTTGAGCTTGTCGAGCGAGGCGATCGGCGCGCTGGCGATGTTCGTCACCGCTTCGCCCACCGCCATGCGGCCCGACGCCGGGGCATCGATGACGGCGAGCGGCGTGCGCTCGGCCATCGTCATCGCCTCGCCGCGAAAGCCCGCGTAATCGGCCGCCGTAATGGCGCAGTCGGCCACCGGCACCTGCCATGGCCCGACGAGCTGATCGCGCACCGTCGTGCCGCCGACGGACCGATCGCCAATCGTAATCAGGAACGACTTGCTCGCCACGGTCGGGTGCTTGAGCACCGAGACAGCCAGTTCGGGGAGCGAGAGACCCGTTACGTCGACCGGCGCGCGCTCGGCCGCGACGCGTTCGACGTTGCGATGCATGCGCGGCGGTTTGCCGAGCAGCACTTCCATCGGCATATCGACGGGATACGCGGCCTCGCCTTCGGCGTGAGCATCGATCAATTGCAGTTGACGCTCATCGGTCGCCACGCCGACGACGGCCAGCGGGCAACGCTCGCGCGAGCAGATCGCCTCGAACGTCGGCAAGTTGGCCGGCGCGATCGCCAAGACGTAGCGCTCCTGCGCTTCGTTCGACCAAATCTCGCGCGGAGAAAGACCGCTTTCCTCGAGCGGCACCTGGCGCAACTCGAACCGCGCGCCCTTGTTCGCGCCGTCGACGAGTTCGGGGAAGGCGTTCGAAATGCCGCCCGCGCCGACATCGTGAATGCTCAGAATCGGGTTCTGTTCGCCGAGCTGCCAGCAGGCGTTGATGACTTCCTGCGCGCGCCGCTCGATTTCCGGATTGCCGCGTTGAACCGAGTCGAAGTCGAGCTCGGCCGTGTTGGCCCCCGTGGCCATCGAACTCGCGGCACCGCCGCCCATGCCGATGCGCATACCGGGCCCGCCGATCTGCACGAGCAGCGTGCCGCCGGGCAGATCGTTCTTGTGCGTGTGCGCATCGGAGATGTTGCCGATGCCGCCCGCGATCATGATCGGCTTGTGATAGCCACGCACCTGGCCGCCGACA
>JBQCDS010000528.1:0-6065 GCA_051961035.1 Trinickia sp.
CACATTCAGCTCGCCGATAACCCCGGCCGCCATGAACCGGGCACCGGCGAAATCAACTACGCGTTCCTGTTCGATTGGCTCGACCGGCTCGGCTACAGCGGCTACATCGACTGCGAATACAATCCGCGCACGACGACGCTCGAAGGGCTCTCGTGGATACGCGAGATCGCCGGAGCGCGCAACGCGCGCTGACGCTCAAGGCGGGGCGCGTCACGCCAGCGCCTAGCTTCATCTAAGACGACACACTAAAGGGACTACATCGACATGGCAAAGATCGGTTTCATCGGCCTCGGCATCATGGGCGCGCACATGGCGCGCAACCTTCTGAAGGGCGGCCATGAGGTCGTCGTCACGGGCGCCTATCCGGTACCCGGCGACCTGCGCGAAAGCACGCTCGTGGTGGCCGATTCGACGGCCGTCGCGCGCGAATCGGAAATCGTCATTTCCATGGTGCCGGATACGCCCGACGTCGCCAACGTGCTCTTCGGCGACGACGGTGTCGCCAAGGGCCTGTCGGCCGGCAAACTCGTGATCGACATGAGTTCGATCTCGCCGCTCGACACGCAAGACTTCGCCAAGCGCATCAACGCGCTCGGCTGCGACTATCTAGACGCGCCTGTTTCGGGCGGTGAGGTGGGCGCACGCGAAGCGACGCTCTCGATCATGGTGGGCGGCCCGGAAAAGGCATTCGAGCGCGCCAAGCCGCTGTTCGAGTTGATGGGCAAGAACATTTCGCTCGTCGGCGACAACGGCGCCGGCCAAACGTGCAAGGTCGCGAACCAGATCATCGTCGCGCTGAACATCGAAGCCGTGGGCGAAGCGCTGCTGTTCGCGGCACGCTCGGGCGCCGATCCGGAGCGCATTCGCAAGGCGCTGATGGGGGGGTTCGCATCGTCGCGCATTCTCGAAGTGCACGGCGCGCGCATGACGGCACGCACGTTCAACCCGGGCTTTCGCATCGACTTGCATCGCAAGGATCTGAACCTCGCCCTCGACGGCGCGCGCAAGCTCGGCATCGCCCTGCCGCACACGGCGAGCGCACAGCAGTTGTTCAGCGTCTGCGCGGCGCATGACGGCGGCAGCTGGGATCACTCCGCGCTCATTCGCGCGCTCGAAATCATGTCCGGCTTCGAAATCGCCGAAGCGAAGAAAGACTAAGAAGCACTTAGTAGGACTCAGTAGGACTGACGGCGCAGCGCCGTCGAGCAGGATACGGCCGTTCGAACCATCATCGAACGGCCGGCACGTGGGGCGCCTCGCCTGTGCGTGCAAGGCAAGACCGAGGGGGCAACCCGTGCATCGCGAGAAGCACGGCGCGCACGAAGTCGACACCGTGCACGAGCAGGCAGGCAAAAAGCCGCTTTCGGGCTGAGAGCGGCAGTGGGGTCCGCAGCGGCACCCGTCGATGCCGGGGAAGCCTTGGTCGGTCAGACGTCGTCGTCGGGTGTCCGCCTGTCGGATTTTTCACATGTTCGATCACCGCGAGCGATATCTTGCCTCGCGCTCGCATGTCTCGCGCCAAGCTGCGCGAGCCGGCCTGATCCAAGCCTTACGTCAATACGTATCGAACACTTCCTGCAAAGCGGCCGGATCGTGCTTACCCGCAGCCAGGGCGAGCATCAACAGCACGCGCGCCTTGTAGGGGTTCAGCGAGCCTGCGCTGACGAAGCCGAGCGCGTCATCGGGCGCCGCCCCGTTGCGCATGACATGCCCCGAGCCCACGCGCGACGCGCGCACGACCGCAACGCCGCGCGCCCGAGCCTCGCTCAGCGCTGCTTGAATCGACGCGTGAATGGAGCCGTTACCGGTGCCGGCCACGACGATACCGCGCACGCCGGCAGCGACGAGCGCGTCGACGGCGATGCGTGATGCGCCCGCATAGCTCGCGACGATGTCGACGAGCGGCCAGAGCGCGCTGGCGGCAACGAATGGGGTCGCTGCGGTATGCGGCCGCACCACCGCGCGCTGAAATTCGACGCGGCAGTATTGCACCCAGCCCAGCGCGCCTACCTCCGGCGAATGAATCGCATCGACAGCATACGTGCTCGTCTTCACGACGTCGCGCGCGCTATGAATGCGATTGTTGAAAGCGACGAGCACGCCCTGCCCTCGCGCGGCGGCCGAACCTGCAACCATGACGGCCCCGAGCAGATTCAGCGGCCCGTCGGCCGATAGCGCCGAGGACGGGCGCATGGCGGCCGTCATGACCACCGGCTTGGCCGTTTTGACCATCAGGTGCAGCGCATACGCCGTTTCCTCGAGCGTATCGGTACCGTGCGTGATGACGATGCCGTCGATGTCCTCGCGCGCAGCGAGCGCCGAGATCCGTTCGGCTAACGTCGTCCACAGCGCGACGTCGAGATCCTTGCTGTCGATGCTTGCGACTTGTTCGGCTTCGATGCGTGCGATGTTCGACAGCGCCGGCACGGCGGCCAGCAGCCGGTCCACACCGACGACGCCGGCCTGATAGCCGGACGTTTGCGTGGCATCGGCCGCCGAGCCGGCGATCGTGCCGCCGGTTGCCAGCACGACGATGCGCGGCTGCGCCGCGGGAGAGGAAGAGGATTGGGTCGTAGTCATGGGCGCCATTCTAACCGCGCCGCCGAACCGGCGAACGTCTGCGTTCGGCGTTCGGGGCGTTGCCGTGCCGCCTGGCTCGCTATGCCGCTTCCCGCAACGGTCCGGCCATGCCGGCCTCGGACAGCTGCGGCGCGAACATTTCGATGAAGCGGTAGGCGTACGCGCGCATGAACGCGCCCTTGCGCAGGCCCACGCGTGTGGTGCTGCCCTCGAACAGATGCTGCGTGTCGAGCGCGACGAGCTCCGCGTCGCGCTTCGCGTCGTACGCCATCGCCGCAACGATGCCCACGCCCATTCCCAATTCGACGTAGGTCTTGATGACGTCGGCATCGATCGCCGTCAGCACGACGTCCGGCAGCACACCGATTTTCGAGAAGGATGCGTCGATATGCGAGCGGCCCGTGAAGTCGCGGTCGTACGTGACGATCGGATACTCGGCAACATCCTGAAGCGTGACGTTCGCACGGCCGGCAAGCGGATGATGCTTCGGCACCACGACGACGTGATGCCACGAGTAGCACGGAAAGGTGACGATGTCGGAAAAGCGGTCCAACGCTTCGGTGGAGATGGCGATGTCGGCTTCGCCGTCGATCAACATTTGCGCGATCTGCTGTGGATTGCCTTGGCGCAGCGCAAGCTGCACCTTCGGATAGGCGCGCGTGAACTCGCGCACGACCTTGGGCAACGCATAGCGCGCCTGCGTGTGCGTGGTGGCGACGACGAGATGGCCCGTGTCCTCGTCCGCATATTGCCGGGCGACGCGGCGCATGTTCTCCGCATCGAGCAACATCCGCTCGATCAACTGATGCACGGCCTTGCCCGGCTCCGTGAGCCCCGTCAGCCGCTTGCCGCGACGCACGAAGATGTCGATGCCGAGTTCGTCTTCGAGATCCTTGATCTGCTTCGATACGCCCGATTGCGACGTGTAAAGCGCATTGGCGACCTCGGTGAGGTTCAGGTTGCGGCGCACCGCTTCGCGCACGAAGCGCAACTGCTGGAAGTTCATGCGAGTGTCTCCTCTTCGATTCGGTGCGTGGCATCGGGCGCCGTGGCCGCCGGGTCGAGCCCAGTCTAGGCGATCGCGCTTATTCCGATAACTAATAAATACTCATTTTTTTATGCCGATTGTTGCTAAAGCGCCATGGGGTCGCAACATTGCGCTTGAAATTCGACGAATACTGTATAAAAATACAGCCACCTGTCTATCCATACAGTGGCGCCATGACCAAACTCACCGCAAGGCAGCAGCAGGTTTACGACTTGATCCGGCAATCGATCGAGCACAGCGGTTTTCCGCCCACGCGTGCGGAGATCGCCGCGGCGCTCGGGTTTTCGTCGGCCAACTCGGCCGAGGAGCACCTGCGCGCGCTTGCGCGTAAAGGCGTGATAGAACTCGCAGCCGGCGCGTCGCGCGGCATTCGGCTGCTTGCGGCCGAAGACATGCCACATCAGCTGTCGTTGCCGCATCCGGCCTTGATGCAGCTGTCGCTGCCGCTCGTGGGCCGCGTCGCGGCGGGCAGCCCCATCCTCGCGCAAGAACACATCTCGCAGCACTACGCGTGCGATCCGGCACTGTTCTCGAGCAAACCCGACTACCTGCTGAAGGTGCGCGGTTTGTCGATGCGCGACGCCGGCATCCTCGACGGCGACTTGCTCGCCGTGCAACGGCGCACGGAGGCGAACGACGGCCAGATCATCGTCGCCCGGCTAGGTGACGACGTAACGGTCAAACGCCTGAAACGGCGGCCGAACGGAATCGAGCTCATCGCCGAGAACCCCGATTACGAGAACATCTTTGTGCAGGCCGGCAGCGCCGAGTTCGCACTCGAAGGCATTGCCGTGGGCCTGATTCGCCCGACCGAATTCTGATTCCGATTTTGAACACCGTAGGGAGACGCCATGGATCGCCTTGCCCGCCTCATGCCTTTTCGCACTTTCGGCCGCTTGCGTCACCTGCGCAGCGTCACTCCTTGTCCGCCGCTCGAAGCCGCCGCCGTCGGTTCCGCGCGGCAAACTCAGGACAACTTGCTCGCGGGCACGCAGCCGGCGGCGTTGCCGGCGTTCGCGCGCGTATCGCTCAATAGCGCGCTGCACGCCGAACCGGCTCGGCGCGCGCCCGTGCGGGTCTACCACGGCCCGTCGCGCGTCATCCTCGTGGGGACGATCGACGCCGTCTGCAAGATGATCGACCGATGCATCGACGACGAACGCGCCGGCGCGTCCGCGGTGCAATGCGGTTGATGGCGTACGCTCCGAGCCGGCAATCATTGGATATGATGGGGGATCGTTTCGGCGTCCACGCTATCGATTCGAGCTCCACATCGACAAAGGCCGACATCTCATGAGAACCGAGAACCGTTCCAGCACCCGAACACCGCTGACAGCCGTCATCGCTACGGGTATCCTGCTCGTCGTGGTGGTGCTGCTCGTGTTCTCTTATGCGTCGCCCTACCTCGTGCTGAGTCGGCTGCGCGATGCCGCACAGGCACGCGACGCTCAAACGATCAACCACTATGTCGACTATCCGGCGCTGCGAGCCAGCCTGAAGCAACAAATCACGCAGATGTTGAGTCGGCGCGTGGATGAACAAAAGCTGCAACATCCGTTTGCCGCATTGGGCGCACTGTTCGGAATCGCGCTTGTGAGTCCGTTGGTCGACGCCTATGCAACGCCCGACGGCGTCGCCGCGCTACTGGCGGGAATGCCGCCGCGCGGGGAGCCGGGCGAGGTGCCGCCTTCTCCTAACGACGAGCAGACAGCCCAATCCGGCCAAACGCCGCCATCGCAGGAAGCGCCTGTGTCCGCCCCGGCTGCGGCGCATCCCGTCGCGCCACGCGCCGGGGGTAGCGCCGGCTATCGTGACATCAACACGTTCGCCGTCACCTACACGCGTGGCACCGCCGAGGAGCCGTACAGCGTCATCTTTCATCGTCGGGGCTGGTTCTCGTGGCAGATCGACGCAGTCGATCTCAACCCATGACGTGTGCGTTGGTGATTGGCGGCACTACACAGGATGCCGCCGGTGCACGTGACACACGCGCATGAAGACGCGAGCCGCAGCGGCGAAACATTCGGAACGACACCGATGCGGCGTGAAACGCTTAGCGGCACGTAACGCTTAGCGGCCTGTCGTACCGGCAGCGGCTGCCGGTCTATCCGCTCCAACGGGTTCTTGCTCGTGCGCCGATGAAACCGCAACGAGAATACTGCACGAAACGCGATCGAGAAGAAGCGTATTGCCCGAGCCCATCCACCATCGCGATATCCCGCTGCGTGCGCGATGACCCACCACGATGAGATCGACTTTCAGTTGGTCGGCGAGATTGGCGATCTCGTCGATCGGGTGGCCGAACGCGAAATGACCATGCGCGAGAACGCCACGCTCGGTCAACCAGTCGACGCCTTCTTGCAGTATTTCGCGCGCTGCATCCTCGAAGCGGCCGCACGCCACGTCCGTCAGCAAACCAGCGCTTTGCGCGATGCTT
>JBQCDS010000529.1:0-4705 GCA_051961035.1 Trinickia sp.
TGCTGGAAGACGCCGTCGATAAAACGCGCGCCGAAACCAAGTCATTGCCGATCGCGCGGGAATCGGTTCCTGTTAGCGCTGTCGTCGACCGTGCGCTCGACGATGCGCGCCGGGCGGTCATCGATGCTCGCGGCACGACGGTGACGGTCGAGTCATCGCTCGATGGGCAACGGTGCGACGGCGATGGCGAGCGGCTCGCACAGGCGCTGTGGACCCTGCTCGCTTTCGCGGCGGAAGCCAGTGCGCCCGGCGCGACCATTAAGCTGGGGACTAGCGTGGACGCGGGCTTTTGGCGAATCGAGGTGGGGTTCACCGCCAATTTCGCCGCGCTGGCCGATGCGGAACTGCCGCACGCGTTGGAGCCATTCGCGCGCACGCAGGCGATGCTGCCGCGCGTGGCGGGACGCATCGCTTGGGTACTCGCGCTCGCACTGCGTGTCGCGTCCGCGCACGGCGGTACGTTCGAGCAAGGCGCGACGAACGACGGCGAGCCGTCCGCGCTCGTATTGCGCATTCCGCTTTCCGCGCAATAAACGGCGCCGGTCGACGGGCCTTACGCACGTTACCAACCGCCAACCGCCAACCGCCAACCGCCAACCGCAAGTCGCTATTAGCGCCCTGAAATCGCCCGGACGAAGGAGACTACTCGCGCGGTACGCCTTCCTCCACCAGTAGCGCGACAGGCAGCGCACTCAACGCGTCGCGCAGATAGAGCCTGCTCTCGCCATTGGCCTTCGGCGCGGCGGGACTCATGCAGTCGAACAGCGCTCGACCGGCTAGCGCGGGCGGCAGGCAAATCGACGTATCTTCCCAACGCTGCGGATCGACGAGCGGGAGGTCGTCATTGGCGTCGGACAGCAAGCTCGACGCGAACCGCGTTGCGATGACGATGGCGTAAGCGTCCCCATGCTGTCGGGCGAATGCGATCGCGTGCCGCCCGCGGGGCCCTTCCACCGCCAGGGGGATGTACGAACCTTCGAGAAACAGCGCGGGAGAAACCGCGCGCAAGGTCAAGGCGCGATGCACGATGCCGAGCTTGACGCGGCCGTCGCGCCAGTTAGGCAATTGCTCGCTCGGCGGCGTATCGGCCAGCCATCCACTGCGCAATCCGAAATCCACGGGCCGACGGTTGTCCGGATCGACGAGGCTGAAATCCCATAGCTCGGTGCCCTGATACAGATCGGGCACGCCTGGGCAAGTCGTGCGCAGCAACGTCTGCGTCAAACTGTTGATCGCGCCGGCGCGCTCGATGCGCGTGATGAACGACGAGAGCTCGCGCAAGAATCCATCGCGCCGTTGCGGAGCCAGGATGTCGAACAAAAACGCACGGGACGCCTGTTCGTACGCTTCGTCGTTGGCATGCCAACTCGTCTGTAGCTTGGCTTCGCGCGACGCCTTCAATTGCCATTGCGCGATGCGCTCGGCGAACGCTTCGACACCCTCGGCATCGGTATGATCGAGGCCGTACGGCCAAGCGCCGACCAACATTTGATACAGCATGGCCTCCTCGGACGGCCCGGGCGCCCAGATCGGCGTGGGCCCCGGCAGGGGAGTGCACGCCATCGAGAGCCCCGCCGGCGATGCCGTGGCCGATGCCGGCGATGACGCGCCCCCACCGATGTTGAGCGTCACCGCGCTATCGGCAGGCGATGCCGCGTTGCTCGGGCGTTGGGCGTCGGAGCCGCCGCGAGCCGTTTCGTCGATGCCAGCCGGCGTGCCGAACGCGCGTCGATGCGGCGCATTCAGCGTCGACCACGCGCGCAGCGCGGCTGTCCACTCGTCGGGAATTTCGCTCAACACGGCGAGCCGCGCGCGCACGTCTTCGCCGCGCTTGTGATCGTGGGTGGCCGTGGCGATCAGCGCATGCGGAAAGCGCCTCGCGCGTTCGAGATTCGCCGCATGAAAGGCTTCGATATCGAGCGCGAATTCAGCGGGATCGGCACCGACTTCATTGCGCGACAGCAGGCGGCCGTAACGATAGAAGGCGGTGTCTTCGAGCGCCTTGGCGGCCAGCGGCGCGGTAACCTGCGCAAACAGCGTGGCGGCCGTGCGCCGCTCTCGGCTCGGTAGCGCGTTCCCGCCCGCGCCTGCATCGGCGTCGCGGCCGTCGCCGCCGAGCGACGCCGCCACGAAAGCCAGGACGGCATGATCGCCCTGCGCCATCGAGCGCCGCGCCCCTTCGAGCGCTTGGCGGAAATAGGCGTCGTCGGTCGCTGTGCGGGCGCCGTTGTACGGGTACATCCGGTAGACGGGAAAGTAGACAGCCAGCTCGGTCAGCGCTCGACGTATCGCGGTGAACGTGTAATCGCGCGTGGCAAGCTGTTCCCGCGCGATTCGGTGGATGCCGCGCGCGGCACGGTCCAGTTCGGCGGAGAGGTTTTCGGCCAGAATCTTGCGCCGCGCGCCGTAGACAAGCTCCGCGAAAGGCTGCGCTGTGCCAGCAAGTTCGGCCCATGTCGCCGTCAGCGTGGCTTCGCCTTGCGGATCGTGCAGGAGCGCGCTCACGTCGTTCATGAAATCGTAGCCCGTCGTGCCGTCCGCGCCCCAATCGGTGGGCAACGATTCGCCGCGCGCAAGGATCTTCTCGACGACGACATACGCACGCGAACCGTCCAACTGCGGCGGCCGATCGGATTCGCGCTCGGCTAGCTTTTCGCGCAGTCGTTGGCAATACTCGCGCGGGTCGACGAGCCCGTCGACATGGTCGATACGGACACCGTCGATGACCCCTTGCGCGAAAAGGCGCAAGACGAGCGCGTGCACGGCATCGAACACTTCCGTGCGCTCGGTTCGCAGGGCCGCGAGTGTGCCGATGTCGAAGAAGCGTCGCCAGTTCACTTCGTCGGCGGCGGTTCGCCACCAAGCGAGACGAAAGAACTGCCGCTCCAACAAACGATGCAGGCGCTCGCGCGACGCGGCGCTCGTCGGCGAGTAGCCGGCCAAAGCCGCACTGAACGCGTTCGCCCCATGTGTCGACGCATATTCGCAAAGGGCCTCCCGCGCAGCATGCGCCTCGCGCCGCTGCTCGGGCTGCACCGTGAGGCCCTCGAAGCGATCGGCGAGTGCGGTCATTCCCGTGTCTTCCCCCTGCGCGGTGCCGCGCAGAATCATCGGATAGTCGACGGGGCAAATCGGGAATCGATGTTCGCCGTAACACGCGAAGAACCGGCCGTCGTCGGCATCGAACGTCAGCGTGATGCGGCCGGCTGCGAGTTCGGTGCCGTAGGGGGCCCCAAGGCACGGCGCGAGCACTTTGCCGCGCAGGGCGGGGTCGGGCGAATGCCAGTCGATATCGAAGTAGCGCGCGTACGTGCCATGCCGGCCCCATTCGAGGATATCGAGCCACCACGCGTTGTGGCCGCCCGCGATGCCCATGTGATTCGGCACGATGTCGGCGATGAGTCCCATCTGTCGTGCGTGAACGGCTTCCGCTAGGCGCGTCAAACCCGCCTCGCCGCCGAACTCCGGGTTCACGCACGTGTAGTCGACCGTGTCGTAGCCGTGCATCGAACCCGGCACCGCCTTCGTGATGGGCGACAAATACAGGTGGCTCACGCCGAGCGCGGCGAAGTAGTCGACTTGCGCCAGTGCATCGTCGAACGTGAAGCCGTGATGCAGCTGAAGACGTAGCGTGGAGCGCGGGACGGTCATGGCGTTCGGGAGGGTTCGGACGGCGGGTCTTTGCGAGGGCGTGCGGCGGGGGCACGCCGGTTCGATAGGGCAAGCAGGCGGTCGCTGAAGGCATCATCGTCGAAGAGCGCATCGATCGGCGCGGTGAGCCGGCGGCGCCAATTCGGGTGCTCGTCGGTCGAGCCAGGCAGATTCGGCTGCTCTGCAAGCCCTAGTAGATCCTCGAGCGGGTAAAGCGCGAGCGGGGCGGGCGTCGATGCGACGAACGCCAGCGCTTCGTCGACAGGCGCTTGATCTTTCGGCGGCGCACCCACGTTCGGGGCGGCGACGCCGGCGGCTTGGAAAGCGCGCCATAGCGCGTGTCGATCGGCCGCTCGCTCCGCGCTCGCCAGCGCCACCGGATCGCGGCCGTCCGAGCGCGGGGCCGTCTGGCCCACCTTGTCGCGCCAGACGATATCGTGGCCGCTCCACCAGCCGGCGACGGTCGGCAGATCGTGCGTCGTGGTCGTCGCCAGGGCGGTGCGGCTGTATCGTGCCGGCGGCTTGAAGCTGCCGCCATCTTCGGTACGCTCGAACCACAGCACGCTAATGCCGAGCACACCGTGCCGCGAGAGACGTTCGCGGAAGCCTTCGGGCACGGTGCCGAGATCTTCGCCGATGACGATCGCGCGGTGGCGCATCGATTCGAGTGCGATGAGCCGCAGCAAGTCGGACATCGGATAGCGCAGATAGGCACCGTCGGCTGCGCTCGCGCCTTCGGGCACCAGCCACAATCGTTGCAGGCCGAGCACGTGATCGATGCGCAATCCGCCGCCGTAGGCAAACGTGGCGCGCAGCATGTCGATGAACGCGCTGAAGCCCTGCATGCGCATCGCCCGTGGCGAGAAGGTCGTGAGCCCCCAGGCCTGGCCGGCTTGGTTGAACAGGTCGGGTGGGGCGCCGACGGAAACCGATCGGAGCATATCGTCGGGATAAGACCCGGCGTGGCTGCCGGCGCCGTCGCAGCCGACGGCGAGATCGGCGACGAGCCCGATCGCCATGCCGGCATCGCGCGCGGCGCGCTGCGCGTCGCCCA
>JBQCDS010000530.1:0-4571 GCA_051961035.1 Trinickia sp.
CGCTGTTCGTCCGATTGGCCGAACCTTCGCGAATGCTTTTCCGACGGGTAGCCCGCAAGATTCCTACTCACCACTCGCGTATCCAAGGCAACCCATTATGCTAAAGAGTGCGATTGCCATCAGAAACAAGCCCAGCAAGAGATGCGCAAGGAGAAACTGGATGGGCGACCAAGTGGGGCTGCGCATCGACGATCGGCTGCGGTGCGAGCACGAACGCACCGTCATGCGCGGTGATGATGTCGTTGACCTGGCCGATCTCGCGCAAGCTCTGTTCGAGCGAGGCACGTTGCTCGTCGGTCGCAATAGGATTAAGCTTTTGGATCGCGTCGAGGATCGGCGTGGCGATGAGGGATTGTGCTGCGATTTGCTTCGTCATGGTGGCGCTTCGTCGGTGGCTCCGTTGGTGGGTTGAACAACGGGGTCGATTTTTCCAAGACGGGCTTTTTCGAGCACCCCAGCTTTCCCCCGGAAACGCCAGATTCAGAGAGCACAGTGGCGCGGCGCATCCCCTCAACGCGTAACGAACGAGGCGCCCGGTGCGTCAACCGAACCGATGGCGTTGTCCACGGCCGCACCGGTTTGCAACGCGAGGGCAACCCCACGGCTTGCCCAACGAGCGTTGTGAACGGGCGCCGAAGGCGGGTGGTGGGGAACGCAGATTTCCGATCGCGCGATCGGAGATGGATGGATCAGGCGTTGGTGATGTGCCCGTACCGCTTGATGCGGCGTCCGGTCTCCGCTTCGTGAGCAGCCAAAGCAGCCGTGACCGCAGGGATCCGGGCTCGAGCGACGCTGATGCGCTCGTCGACGAAGCGGTTGCGGATTTTGATCCGAGCGCGTGTCTCGACCATTCTCGCCTGCCCCACACCGACACGGTCCTTCAGATTCTTATGCGCGACCTGGATCAGCGTCTTGATGTGCTCGGCGTCCAAGCCCTTAACGATCAGCAGGCGGTGCGGTGTGGCGCCACGGGCGCACGGCAGCGCCTCGATTGCAGTCACGCGGGCGATCGGCACGAGCAGCTCGCGGGAGACGCGCAAGAAAATCGCAGGGTAGGCGATCTCCATGACATCAAGCGACGTCTGCGCGCGAACGAGCAGGCCGTCGTCGAGCAGGATGAAGACGTCCTTGCCGTCGGCGAGCGCCACGAGGATTTTCCGGAGAACGATCCGTTTCCCTTTGATCGGGGCTTCAATACCCAGGAAGCCCGACGGGCCGAGTTCGACCAGGGGTGGGAGATTCTTGCGGAGACGGGGACGGCCCATGAATGAGTTTAGGACGAACGGACGATCCGAGCATTGTACGCACGATAACGAGCGCAGTTTCCAGGCCGCCAATATGATCCACGCAGGGCCGTGAGCGTCGCAACCGTTGAGGCCGGAGTTGGGTCGCACAACAAAGCTATAATCCTCGGACAAAAATGATCGGCGAGTCACTGTGAGAGAGTGAGCACCGATCGCGCCAACCGAAGAAAACGGAAAAATGAGAATGGCCGATACTCATACAGCCGCACCCGCCTCCGGCGATAAACGAGCACTGGAAGAGGCCCTCGCGGGCCTCCAAGGAACAGCTTCGCAATTCGGCGCAACCTGCATCAACGACGCGCGGGCAAGGCTCCAATACGCCCGCGACATCGCAGCGGTTCCCGGCGAACTTCGCGCTGCCATCGACGCCGGCCGCATTTCTGTCAGCGATGCCGCGGCGCAAGCATCAGCGCTACGAAACCGAATTATGGAATTGGCGCGCCGTCGAAGCAGCCCAACCGCCCGCGCGTATGCAATGCGGCTTAAGCGCGAAGGGCGTAGCGTCTCCGAGCTGTCGGAGAAATACGCGAAGAGACTCTATGACAGCCTTTTCTCTGCCCTTTCCGAGCAACGACAAGCGAGCGTGTTCAAGGAAATCATTCAAGCGTCCGGCCGGCCTGACGAAGGCGTGATGCGGTTGGCCCAACAGTTGGGACGAGCCGGCCGCCGACTGTTATTGGTGTCACTCGGGGTCGCTGTCTACGATGTCGTCGAAGCCGATGACAAACCGCGCGAAGTCATGCGGCAAGGCGTCCTGGCTGGCGCCGGTCTTATCGGTGGCTGGGCCGCGGGCGGCGCAGCGGTTGCGGTGGGTGTGTGCGCGGCGACTGCGCCGGTATGCATCGGCGCGATCGCGTTTGTTGGGGGCTTGCTCGCGACCTACGGCGCTGAAGCCAGTTTCGGCTCTTTGTACCCTCGTCCGACCAGGTGATCATCGTGACGGAACCGTTGAACCTCGAACGCCGTGCCCCGGTCTGGGAAGCGCTCTCTGAACTGTTCGTCGGAAAGGAACTCCAGGACTATGATTACGCCGGGATTGCCGAAACACTGCGCGCATCCGGTTACTCAGTCGACGAGCTCGACAAGGTACTGCGCGAAGAGGTTGCCCCCGTTTTTCGCAGCAACCTTTCTGCGCTCGCTGTGCCCGAAATGGAAGGGTGGGCGCACGACACAGTCGTGGAAGAGATACGGGCTTACCTTGAACGCGAGAGAACCGGCATATCCTGGCTGTTGGCGCGTTTGGGAACGTCCAGGGCACTGCCAGATGCGGCGACTAGGCGGTGGCAGCGCATCAGATCTTTGCTTTCATAGTTGCTCAATTGACGAACACCTGGAGAAGAATTCTGTAGTTGAAAATCAAGCACTGGCGAGCAATCGCGGTGCTTTTTTTTCGTCTATAGCCCGCGTGTGCAGGCGTCAAAAACAGGCCTTTGCCGGAAATCTGCTGGAACGGAAGAATCCAGACCAAGCGATTAAGCGATCTCAATCTTTCGCTTGGAGTCTGGAAACGGCATACATCAGTCAGCGCGGCCGCGATCAACGGCGCACGGCCGGCCGAACCGAGAACACCACCCGGCCTGAACTCCAAGTTTCGAGTGACGGCTGCCCTGCACGGCCAGATGACTGCGATTGGCCGAGTTCTGCCTGATGGCGAAACGCTGGAACCTGGTCGCGTCCGGGCCGTCGGCGAATGCACCAATCCGACCCACGAAAGACGGCCGCCTATGCCGAGAGCGGGTCGTTCAGCCCGCGAAGCACGCTCGACCTCGATGTCCAGATGGTCAACAATCACCGTACTGCCGACGGAGGGCAATTACCCGACGATTTAATTGATAAAAGCGAAGGAGTGGGACGATGGGCATGACGCGTCGAGATTTCATTAAAGCCGGCGGGGGCGGGGTTGCGGCGCTTACTGGGATTCAAGGGGTGTCGCGCGCGCGAAGCGCCTCCGCCGCCCTATCGTCAGCTATGGACGTTATCGTAGTCGGTGCGGACGGCTCCGATCTCACCCTCAGTTACCTCGACGATTACCTGAGTGTAGGCGCCACCGTCTGGCAGTACTCCGGAAATACCATGACTTTTCATCGGTTCGATGAAATCGATAGTTTTGTGGCCGCTAATTCATCGAAGGTCACGCTTGCCAAGTCCTACAACGATATCCTCGCCGCTAAACAAGCGGGCAAGGTTGCCATCGTCGCCGGCGCTCAGGATTTGTATCCGCTCGAGCTGATATGGAACAACGAGAAGGATCTCAGCCGCCCGGCCAACAATTGGTATGTCAGCCCGCCGCAAACGCAGCTTTCCAAGTATTACGAAAGGGGGCTACGGATTGCCAACCTCGCCTACCAATTTGCTAATTTTTTTGGCGGCGGCGACCTTGACCCAACGACGCCGCTGTCGAAGGCGGGCCGGTTTATCGTAGGCCAGATGCAGGACATCGGTATTCTGGTCGATTGCAGTCACTCTGGCGAGCAGACCAGCCTCGATGTTATCAAGATGGCAACCCGTCCTGTTGTCTGTTCGCATTCTAACCCTGCCGCACTAGACGACAATCCGCGTAACGTCAGCGACCGTTTAATCGAAGGCATTGCCAAAACCGGCGGTCTGATCGGCGTGAACGCGACAAACTGTTTTATCGTTTGGAGCCGAGCAGATGCCCGCTATGCGGATACCGGACCTTTTCCCCCTTTGGCAAGCATTTCGCGCTATGTCGATATGATCGACTACATTGTTGGGCTCGTGGGAGTCGACTACGTCGGCATTGGTCCCGACTGGACCATTGGCAACCCCCCAGACCACAGTGCGCCCCCTGATCCTGGAAAATCATTCTATTTTGGCCCAGAGTTTCAGTACAATCAGCCCGACGGAATCCAGTATGTCGCGGATTTCAACACGGTAAGTGACCTCCCACTCCTGGCCGCAGAACTGGGGCGCCACGGCTACTCTGCCACCGACATAGCGAAACTCATGGGCGGCAACTGGATGCGCGTGTTCCACCAAGCGTGGAACTCTTGACCTGGTCCGGCGTCAACCTAATCTCAAATATGCGGTGTGGCAAGCCGTGGCCCGCTCGCATCCGCGAGAAACGTGTCGTTGTATTCCGTCCTCTTGATCAGGAGCCGACATCGATGCTGGAACTCAGACCCGGATGCGAGTGCTGCGACAAGAACCTACCGCCCGAATCCGACGAAGCGCGTATCTGTTCGTTCGAATGCACCTTTTGCGTCGATTGCGCAACCCATGTGCTGGGCGGAACTTGCCCGAATT
>JBQCDS010000531.1:0-2566 GCA_051961035.1 Trinickia sp.
CCGGCTGTGCATCCGGAACGCCCGCCTACCGCGACCATCGCGACGACCAGTGAAAAGACGGGGAAATTGGAGCCATCGTTCACTCGCTGAGGGAGTAAAGTGCGTCGACGGCTAGCGAGGCGTTCGCCACGAGGTCGCCCATCAGCACTTGGCCGTGCACCGTGGCATGCGCGGGCATGCGTGTACCCACATGCACTTTGACCGAACTGAACACCGAATCGCGCGCTTGCGCCTTGGCGATGAATACGACATCGCGCCCATCGCGGATCAGCAGGTGCGCGCTGAGCCCCGTCCTGTCGCGCAGGTGATCGAGCACGGGAGCGCCCAGATCCGTCAACTGGGACGAGATAGGTGGACGATCCCGCGCCTTCCTCATCGGTGAGTACTGGCGCTTCCGATGATGCGGCTTTGTCCCGCGCGGCATCCTCCGCTCGAGCGGGCGATGTCTCTGCCTTGCGCGAGTGCGCGCCGCGGGGCGCGCCGCCTGTCATGTTTTGCTTAGCAAGGGGCGGCTCATCACGCTAGAAGATTCATTGATGCTTCGGATGATAGCGCGAAGCTCATCGCCGATCGGGGTTAATACCTCCATTACATGAGGTCATGCCGACTCCAACAAGTGCGGCGTTGTACCCGTGAAATTGGCTCCCTATATTTGAAGCAACCGGGGCGTGATCGCCGACACAGCGTTGCTCATTGGGCGGCGGCCTCATCGGATGATGTTCTCCCTTAACCGTGCCGAGGAAGACCCATGATGAAACCAAGGAGATTGCGCCCTCTCGCCATAACACTTGCGATCGGATGTGCCGGTGCCGGTCCGGCGTTTGGCGCCGGCGAAATAACGTTCGTATCGCAAGGCGGGGCCTACCAGGAAGCCCAGACGAAAGCGATTCTCGATCCGGCCGCGAAACAGCTCGGCATTACGATCAAGCAGGACAGCATTCCCGACGCGTGGCCGCAAATCAAAGCGCAGGGCGCGACGGGCAAGCCGATATGGGACGTCGTCGACACGCCCACGTCCAACTGCCTGCGCGGCGGCCGCGAAGGGCTGCTGGAAAAGCTCGATTTTGCCAAAATGCCGAATGCCGCAGCGGTTCCCGAGAAGTACCGCACGCCGTACTCGGTGGCCTATGAGTTCTACTCGACCGTAATCGGCTACAACAAGAAGACCGTGAAGAAGGCCCCGCAAAGTTGGGCGGACTTCTGGAACGTGAAGGGTTTTCCGGGCACACGTGCACTGCGCAACGATCCTCAGACGGTACTCGAGGCCGCGTTGCTCGCCGACGGCGTGCCGCGCGACAAGCTCTACCCGCTCGACGTCGATCGCGCATTCAAGAAGCTCGCTCAAATCAAGCCTGATATCGCTGTTTGGTGGACCTCCGGCGGGCAGTCCGCGCAGTTGCTGCACGATGGCGAAGTCGACATGGAAATGATCTGGAACGGACGCGCAAGCGCGGTCGCCAAGGACAATCCGGACATCACGTTCACCTATAACGACGGCATCCTGCAAAATACGCAGTTGTGCATTCTGAAGAACGCACCGGACCTCGCGAACGCAATACGTTTCGTCGATACAGCCGTATCCCCCGAGCTGCAGGCGAATTTGCCGGCCTACATCGACTACGGTCCCGGCAACCCGGCCGCGTATAAGACCGGCAAGATTTCGCCGAAACGCGCGAGCGAGCTGCCGAGCTCGCCCGAGAACGCCAGCAAGCAGGCATTGATGTCGGAGCAATGGTGGGCATCCGAAGCAGGCGTCCAAGCGAAGGCGCGCTGGCTCAAGTTCATGCAACAGTAAGACACCGCGTCACGGCGGCGAACGGCACGGCTTGCCGCTCGCCGCTCGCCACCGCCGTGAGCGGCATTGGATTGCACCGCTTGCTCGTTCACACCGACCACTGACTAACCGCTGACGTTCGCTGAACGCCTACTCTCGGGTCAGTGCCCGTATCCGATCACGCCTTTGACTTCGAGAAACGATTCGAGACCCCACTCGGCGTACTCGCGTCCGTTTCCCGACTGCTTGTAACCGCCGAACGGCGCCCCCGGGTCCCATGCCGGATAGTTCAGGTGGACACTCCCTGTACGCAGCCTGAAGGCCACACGACGCGCGCGTTCGAGGTCGCCCGACTGCACGTAGGCGGCGAGACCGTATGGGCTATCGTTTGCAATGGCAATGGCGTCTTCCTCGTCGCGATACGGCAAGATTGCGAGCACCGGCCCGAAAATCTCCTCACGCGCGATCGTCATCTCGGGCCGCACGTTCGCAAATATGGTCGGCCGCACATAGTAGCCGCGCTCCAGTCCATCGGGCCGGCCAAGCCCGCCTGCGACGAGCGTTGCGCCTTCGTTGATACCGGCCGCGATCAAACGTTGAACGCGCTCGAACTGCACGTCGCTCACGACGGGACCCATCGTCGTTCGCGCCGCATCGGCCGGCCCCACACAGTGTGCGGCCGCAGCGCGCTGCGCTATTTCGACAGCCTCGTCGTGCCGCGACGCCGGCACGAGCATACGCGTCGGGGCATTACACGATTGACCGCTGTTGCTGAAGCAACTGTTGACGCCC
>JBQCDS010000532.1:0-5719 GCA_051961035.1 Trinickia sp.
CCGGTGACGCGGGCGCAGCGGCCGATGCCGCGCCGGGCAGCCGCACGACGGCCTTTTCCACGTCGGCGACCGACCGAATTCGCTAGCCGCCCCGCTACCCACGCCGGCTGCGCGCGACGCGCTTGGCCGAGCAAGCAAGCACGACAGACTCAATACCGAAGCGCCCACGGCTCGGGCGCCCACCGTTTTTCAGCGATAGCACCATGAGCGATAAGAAAGCCGATTCGAAATCCCAGGCCAAGTATCCGGTCAACCTGCTCGACACGCCGTTCCCGATGCGCGGCGATTTGCCCAAACGCGAGCCCCAGTGGGTCAAGTCCTGGCAAGAGAGCGGCATCTACGAGAAGATCCGCGCGGCCAGCAAGGGCCGCCCGCTGTTCGTCCTGCACGACGGCCCGCCGTATGCGAACGGCGACATTCACCTCGGCCACGCGGTCAACAAGATCCTCAAGGACATCATCGTCAAGTCGCGCAACATGGCCGGCTTCGACGCACCGTACGTGCCGGGCTGGGACTGCCACGGCATGCCCATCGAAATCCAGATCGAAAAGAAATTCGGCAAGTCGCTGCCCGCGCAGGAAGTGCAGCGCAAGGCCCGCGCTTATGCGAGCGAGCAGATCGAAACGCAAAAGGCCGGCTTCAAGCGGCTCGGCGTGCTCGGCGACTGGAACGATCCGTACAAGACCATGAACTTCTCGAACGAAGCGGCCGAAATCCGCGCGCTCGCGAAGATTCTCGAGAAGGGCTACGTGTTTCGGGGCTTGAAGCCCGTGAACTGGTGCTTCGACTGCGGCTCGGCACTGGCCGAGGCCGAGGTCGAATACAAGGACCGCGTCGATCCATCAATCAGCGTGTTGTTCCCGTTCGCCGAACCGGAAAAAACCGCGCACGCATTCGGCCTGGCGGCATTGCCGCGCACCGAAGGCGGTATCGTCATCTGGACGACGACGCCATGGACGATCCCCGCGAACCAAGCGCTGAACGTGCATCCCGAGCTCGATTACGCGCTCGTCGATACGGAGCGCGGCTTGCTCTTGCTCGCACGAGAGCGCGTCGAGGCGTCGCTCAAGCAATTCGGGCTGTCGGGCAACGTCATTGCCACCACGGCGGGGGCGAAGCTCGTGAACCTGCGCTTCCATCATCCGCTCGCCTCGGCGCATCTCGGCTACAAGCGCACGTCGCCTGTTTATCTTGGCGACTACGTCACGATCGATTCGGGTACCGGTGCCGTGCACTCGTCGCCGGCCTACGGCGTGGAAGATTTCGTCTCGTGCAAGACGCACGGCATGGCCGATTCGGACATCATCAACCCCGTGATGGGCGATGGCCGCTACATCGAATCGCTGCCGCTGTTCGGCGGCTTGACGATCTGGGAAGCGAACTCGAAGGTGGTCGAGGCGCTGACGGCCGCGGGCACGCTGCTGCATACCGAGAAATACCAGCACAGCTACATGCATTGCTGGCGCCACAAAACGCCGATCATCTACCGCGCCACGTCGCAATGGTTCGCGGGCATGGACCTCACGCCGAAGGACGGCGGCGCCACGCTGCGCGAAACCGCGCTGGCAGGCGTCGAAGCCACGGCGTTTTATCCGTCATGGGGCAAGCAGCGCCTGTTCAACATGATCGCGAACCGCCCCGACTGGACGCTTTCGCGCCAGCGCCAATGGGGCGTGCCGATGGCGTTCTTCGTCCACAAGGAAACGGGCGAACTCCACCCGCGTACGCCCGAGCTGCTCGAAGCTGTCGCGCAACGTGTCGAACAAGGCGGCATCGAAGCGTGGCAAGCGCTCGATCCACGCGAGCTCATCGGCGACGACGCCAACCTCTATGAAAAGAACCGCGACACGCTCGATGTCTGGTTCGATTCCGGCACGACGCACTGGCACGTGCTGCGCGGTTCGCATAAAGCGGTTTTGCAATTCCCGGCCGATCTTTACCTCGAAGGCTCGGATCAGCATCGTGGGTGGTTCCACTCGTCGCTGCTCACGGCTTCGATGCTCGACGGCCGCGCACCGTACCGTGCCTTGCTCACGCACGGCTTCACCGTCGACGGCGAAGGCCGCAAGATGAGCAAATCGCTCGGCAACGGTATCGATCCGCATGAAGTCGCGAACCGCCTCGGCGCCGAGATCATCCGCCTGTGGATCGCCTCGACCGATTATTCGGGCGAGCTCGCGATCTCCGAGGAAATCCTCAAGCGCGTGACCGAAAGCTACCGGCGCATTCGCAACACCCTGCGCTTCTTGCTCGCTAACTTGTCCGATTTCGATTACGCGCGGCATGCCGTGCCCGTCGGCGAGTGGCTCGAGATCGATCGCTACGCCGTCGCCCTGGCAAGCGAGCTGCAAAAGGACATCCTCGCCCATTACGAGAAGTACGAATTCCATCCCGTCGTCGCCAAGTTGCAAACGTTCTGCTCGGAAGACCTCGGCGGTTTCTATCTCGATGTGCTGAAGGATCGCCGCTACACGAGCGCGCCGGACGCCCGCGCACGCCGCTCGGCGCAAACGGTGCTGTATCACATCGCTCAAGGCCTGTTGCGCGTCATGGCGCCGTTCCTCTCGTTCACGGCGGAGGAAGCGTGGAAGGTGTTTCAGCCCGGCAGCGAGACGATTTTCACCGAAACGTACTACGCCTATCCCGAGGTACCCGGCGGCGACGCCCTGCTTTCGAAGTGGGCGCTGCTGCGCACGGTGCGGGGCAATGTCACGAAAGCGCTCGAGCAAGCGCGCTCGACCGATCAAATCGGCTCGTCCTTGCAAGCGGAAGTGACGATTCGTGCGACCGGCGCCGCGTACGACGCGCTCGCGAGCGTCGGTGACGACTTGAAATTCGTCCTCATCACGTCGGATGCGAAGCTCGTCAAAGTGGATTCGGAAGCCGAGGAAGGCGTCGAAGTCGTCGCATCGAAGTACCTCAAATGCGAACGGTGCTGGCACTACCGGGCGGACGTCGGCTCGCACGCGGATCATCCGACGCTGTGCGGCCGCTGCTTCGGCAATCTGTTCGGCGAAGGCGAAAAAAGGAGCGCGGCATAATGGCGAAAGCGCGTTCGTTCCAGGCGGGCAGGTCGTCCTCGCTCGCCCCGTGGCTCGGCATCTCGCTGATCGTGATTTTGTTCGATCAACTCACGAAGATCGCCGTCACCAAGGTGTTTGCCTATGCGACACCCTATGCCGTCACGTCGTTCTTCAACTTCTTTTTCGTCTTCAATCGCGGCGCGGCGTTCAACTTTTTGTCGACGGCCGGCGGCTGGCAGCGTTGGGCGTTCACGGTGCTCGGCCTGGGGGCGGCATGCGTCATCGTCTACCTGCTCAACCGTCACGGCAGTCAGAAGCTCTTTTGCACGGCGCTCGCGCTGATCATGGGCGGTGCGCTAGGCAACGTCATCGACCGGCTCGTGCATGGCCGCGTGATCGATTTTCTCGATTTTCACGTAGGGGGCTGGCACTGGCCCGCGTTCAACTTGGCCGATAGCGCGATCTGCGTCGGCGCCGCGCTGCTCGTGCTCGACGAACTGCGCCGCGTACGCGGCGCGCGCTAAAGCGGGCAACACCGGCAATCGGCGCTCTGGCGTAGCGCATTCGGAGGCTCATTTGGCAACGGCAGAACTCGCAGGCAAGCATCTGCTGCTCGGCATGACGGGCGGCATCGCGTGCTACAAGATCGCCGAACTCACGCGGCTGATCACGAAGGCGGGCGCGACCGTGCAGGTCGCGATGACCGAAGCGGCCACGCAATTCATCACGCCCGTCACGATGCAGGCGTTGTCGGGGCATCCCGTCTTCACGAGCCAGTGGGATGCGCGCATCGACAACAACATGCCGCACATCGATCTCTCGCGCGCGGCGCATGCGATCGTCGTCGCCCCGGCATCGGCCGATTTCCTCGCGAAGCTCGTGCACGGCCGCGCGGACGATTTGCTCTCGATCCTGTGCCTCGCGCGCGAGTGTCCGCTGCTCGTCGTGCCGGCGATGAACCGGCAGATGTGGGCGAATCCCGCCACGCAGCGCAACGTCGCACAACTGCGCGCGGACGGCGTCGTCATCCTAGGGCCCGATGCGGGTTCGCAAGCCTGCGGTGAAGTGGGCGAGGGCCGCATGATCGAGCCGGAGGCCGCGTTCGAAGCAATCGCTTCGTTCTTTCGGCCGAAAGTGCTGTCGGGCCGGCGCGTGCTCGTGACGGCCGGGCCGACGTTCGAGCCGATCGATCCCGTGCGCGGCCTCACCAACCGCTCGAGCGGCAAGATGGGCTTCGCGCTCGCGCGTGCCGCTCAGCAAGCGGGCGCCGATGTGCGTCTCATCGCCGGGCCCGTCGCGTTGCCCACGCCTTGGGGCGTCGAGCGGGAGGATGTCGAGACGGCGCAGCAAATGCAAGACGCCGTGATGCAATCGGTGGCGGACTGCGATGTCTTCATTTCAGTGGCAGCCGTGGCCGATTGGCGCGTCGCGCAAGTCAGCGAGCACAAGATCAAAAAGACAGCGAAAGAGGCGGTGCCGTCGCTGTCTTTCGTCGAAAACCCGGACATCCTCGCGACGGTGGCGCGACTGCCCAATGCCCCCTATTGCGTCGGCTTCGCGGCCGAAAGCGGCGACCTCGAAACGAACAGCGAGCAAAAACGGATCAAGAAGCACATCCCACTGCTGATCGGCAACATCGGTCCGGCCACGTTCGGCCGCGATGAAAACGAAGTCGTCCTGTTCGATGCCTCGGGCGCAACGCGATTGCCCCGCGCGAGCAAAGACGCGCTCGCGAGCGTGTTGATCACGGAAATTGCACGGCGTCTGCCCGATGCGAGCCTCATTTCTTGAGCATGACGCGGCCTAAATGGGCCGCCTCGCCTCTCGGAACCTCAGACATCGGAACGTTAGAATTTCAGAGTACCGGAGTGCCGAGCACCGAAGCACCGGAAACGAACATAAGACCGAATGAACCTCGACCTGAAAATCCTCGACGCGCGCATGCGCGAGTACCTTCCCGCCTATGCCACGCCGGGCAGCGCCGGCCTTGACCTTCGCGCCTGCCTCGACGCTCCCATGACGCTCGAGCCGGGGCAAACGGTGCTCGTGCCCACGGGCCTTGCGATTCACGTCGGCGACCCCGGCTATGCGGCCTTGATTCTGCCGCGCTCCGGGCTCGGCCATAAGCACGGCATCGTGCTGGGCAATCTTGTCGGCTTGATCGATTCCGATTACCAAGGCGAGTTGATGATTTCGACGTGGAACCGTGGGCAGACGACATTCACGCTGAACCCGATGGAGCGACTAGCCCAACTCGTCATCGTTCCGGTGGTGCAGGCCCAGTTCAATATCGTCGACGACTTCGCCCCGAGCGAACGCGGCTCGGGCGGCTTCGGCAGTACGGGCAAGCATTGACACCGTTGCACATACGGTAGTCCCCTGAAGAAAGAGGAGCGCGCTGCTGCTCGAGCGCGCCGAGCACGAGCAAAGCCACAAGCAAAAACAAAAGCGGCGCTTCCAACCGCGAAGCGCCGCTTTTACGTTGGCGAACCCCGATTCGCCTACCCTTGCTCGATTACTCCACTTCCACCGTCTCCGGATTCGGATTGCGCGGGGCCGCGTTCTCATCGAACGTCAGTTGCACCTTGTCGCTTTCATCGACATCGACCGTCACCCGGCCGCCGTTCATCAGCTTGCCGAACAGCAGCTCGTCGGCCAGCGCGCGCCGGATCGTATCCTGAATCAGGCGCTGCATC
>JBQCDS010000533.1:0-3202 GCA_051961035.1 Trinickia sp.
TCTGGGGACTGATCTCGATCCGCGAAACTGTGGATCGCCTCCAGCGTATCAACTGAACCGCCGTATGCGGAACCGCACGTACGGTGGTGTGGGAGGGCTGAGGGGGTAACCCCTCACCCTACCCGATCGTTGCGAGTTGGGAGCGCGATCGGTCGGGTGTCCGGGCATCCCGGCGTCCGGTACGGGCCAATCGCCACTTATCGAGACGCCCATGAAAAAAGCCGGCATCGAGCCGGCTTTCGTCTAGCGTCCGATCGAGCTAGCGGCGCATATCAACGCTGCAATCCCGTTTGCTCGTCGGCGCCGATGGCCAGATTCATGCATTGGATGGCGGCGCCCGATGCGCCCTTGCCGAGATTGTCCAGCCGTGCCACGGTGACGAAGCGCTCGTCATTGCCGAAGACGAACAAATCCACACGGTTCGTGTCGTTGTTCGCTTGTATGTCGAAGAAGCCCCCATCGAGGTTCTGCTCGGCATCGAACGGTGCCACGCGCACAAATGCTTCGCCGGCATAGTACTGCTCGAAGAGCGCTTGCACGTCGCGCGGGCCCACGCGCTTTGCGAGCTGGCTCGGCGTGAAATACGTCGTGACGGCCAGGCCCTTGTAGAACGGCCCGACGATCGGCGTGAAGATAGGCGCCGCAGCCAGGCCCGTGTGCGCCGCCATCTCGGGCAAATGCTTGTGAGCGAGCCCGAGCGCGTAGGGGCGCGGGCTTTGCAGCTTCGGGTTCGGTTCGGCGCTTTCGTAATCGGCGATCATCTTCTTGCCGCCGCCGCTGTAACCCGTGATCGAGTAACTATGCGCCGCGAAGTCGGGGGCGACGATGCCGGCATCGACGAGCGGGCGCATCGCGAGCACGAAGGCCGACGCGTGGCACCCCGGCACGGCAATGCGCTTCGCCGTGCGCAGCCGTTCGCGCTGACCGCGCTTGAGTTCCGGCAGGCCGTAGGCCCAATCGGCGTGCGTGCGAAATGCGGTGCTCGCATCGATGAGCACAGTGTGGTCGTTGTCGACGAGCCCGGCCGATTCGCGCGAGGCGACATCGGGCAGGCACAGGAAGGTGACGTCCGACGCGTTGATGAGCCGGCGACGCTCGTCGAGATCCTTGCGTTTCGCTTCCTCGATACGGAGCACGTCGACGTCGGACCGGCGCGACAGGTATTCGAAAATCTTCAGACCCGTCGTGCCTTCTTGTCCATCGACAAAAACTTTCGTGCTCATTACGAATCTCGCTTATGTAGCCGGTGAAAGCGCCGTTGCGGCGGCGCCAAAGTCATGATTTTAAGGGTAACGCGCGGCGTTTGCTGCGAAAGTTCGTCGCTCGGCGCGCGTAGAACCGCTCAGCGCCCGTAGGTGGCGGTGAGGCTCGACTTCGCGAGCACGCTCGTATTGATCTCGTGGTCGAACATCAGTGCGTGGCGCGCGGGGCCGAGCCGCAAGTCCGCGGTGTTCAGCGCGAAGACGGTGACGACATAGCGGTGCGGCTTGCCGGGCGGCGGGCAGGGGCCGCCGTAGCCCACCTCGCCCCAGTCGTTGCGTGCCTCGATCGCCCCGATTTTCTTGAGATATCCCGACGCGCCCGCGTTCGCCGGCAGCGCCGTCACATCGGGCGGGATATCGGCGACGGCCCAGTGCCACCAGCCCGGGCCCGGTGCGTCCGGGTCGAAGATCGTGACGGCAAAGCTCTTCGTGCCCGCGGGGGCATTGCGCCACGACAGTTGCGGCGAGACGTTGCCACCCTTGCACGCGTCTTGGTTGTATACCTGGGCGTTGCCGAAGGTGCCGCCGTTGCGCAAGTCGGCGCTCGCAAGCGCAAACGCGCCTTGCGCCTGTGCGAGGTTAGCGCTCGCGGCGAGCCACGCAATCGAAAGAGAGAAAGTGCAGGAGGCGATGCCGGCGGCTGCGCCCATCGGCAGCCTTAGAAAAACCGATCCGACGACTTCGCGAGACATGCGCATTAGCCGATATTCTCCGGGGAGGGACCTCGTTGCGGCCGAATATTCGCTCACTCCTGCGCCGCAAGGTGCCAGCCAGTCTAACATCGCCGCGTTGCCTTCGCGGTCGCGCACGGCGCGCGCCGCGCGGCGCCGGTTCGCTAACGACGTCCATCGTTCGCGGCACCAACCGCTGCCGGCGGCCAAGCGGCCAAGCGGCCATCATGCATCGATACAGGTCTTATGAGCTCTTTCGCGTTACCTTCTCTCGCTTGCGACGCCTCTTCCATTCGGCGAACTCGCATCGTCGTCGCCGATGATCATCCTGCCATCTTGCTCGGCGTATGCCATGCGCTCGAGGCATTCGACGATCTCACGATACTCGCGCAAGCGCGGCAATCCACCGAACTCGTCGAGACATTGAGGCAAGCACCGGCCGATGTCGTCGTGACTGATCTGGCGATGCCCGGCGGCCGCTACGGCGATGGGCTGACGCTGATCGGTTATTTGCGTCGGCATTTCCCGATGCTGCGGATCGTGGTTCTGACGATGCTCGGCAATGGTGCGCTGCTGCGCCGCTTGTTCGAAGCGGGCACGGTGGGCGTGGTGGGCAAAGGCGACGATCTGGCGCATATCGGCCTGGCCGTGCGCTATGCCATGCTCGGCGTGCGTTACGTGAGCCCCTCGCTGCGCGTCGCGCTCGAGAAAAGCCGCGTGCGAAACGGCCGAGCGATGCCATCGTTCGCGCTGTCGCCGCGCGAGATCGAGGTGGTGCGGCTGTTTGCTTCTGGGATGAGCGTCAGCGAAATAAGCGCGCGGCTCAATCGCAGCGTGAAGACGGTCAGCTCGCACAAGATATCGGCGTTGCGCAAGCTCGGAGCCGCCTGCGATGCCGATCTGATCGACTATGCGCGAGCGAACGGGCTTGCGCATCGGGCAATGACGGACGACGCGGCGCCGTAGCCCGAGTAGGGGGAACCAGGTAGGAGGAATCAAGCCGGCGAACGCGCGGACGTTCTTCGCCCGCGCATTCACCGCTTAGGCGTTACTGGGGCGTAGCCGTCGCGCCGCCGTGCGCCGCCGACCACTCGGCCGGCGCGTGCAGGAACTTCTCGACTTCGTCGAGCGGTTTGGTATCGAAGTAGCCCGATGCCTTCGCCACACGCAGCACATCCCACCAGGTTGCGAGCGCGTGCAGGTCGACATCGATGTCTTTCAGCACCGATACGCTTTCCTTGAAGATGTTGTAGTGAAACAGCACAAAGC
>JBQCDS010000534.1:0-2589 GCA_051961035.1 Trinickia sp.
GGCGGGTTCAGCGGCCTAGTGTAAACTTGGGACATGGATATTGTACTGTATGCCCTCACCGCGCTTCTTTACGGCGGTCTCGCCGTGGCCGGCTGGCGCGCGCATCGGTTGGAGAGCGCCCCGTCGATGCTCTCCAGCGTGCCGCCCGTGCCCGCCCAGGCGGCCTCGCCGTCCCCCGGGGCGATGCGCGCGGGACGCGCGCTGCTGTTCGTCGCGCTGGCGGTGCATGGGCTGCTGCTGCATATGACGATCTTCCCTCGCGACGCGATGGTGTTCGGGTTCGCGTTTGCCTTGTCGGCCATGTTCTGGCTCGGCGCCTGTATCTACTGGATCGAAAGCTTCTTCTTTCCGCTCGACGGGCTGGGCCTGCTCGTACTGCCTTTCGCATGCGTCGCCTCGCTGCTGCCGCTCGCCTTCGGCGGCGTGCATGTGCTGCCGTACGCGGCCGCGCCGTTGTTCAAGGCGCATTTCATCATCGCGAACATCGCCTACGGGTTGTTTGCGATCGCGGCGCTGCATGCGGTCCTCATGTTGTTCGCCGAGCGGCGCCTGCACATGTTGCGCGGGGCGCTGGAGCGCAACGGCGGCTGGCTCGCCGGTTGGCTCGATGCGCTGCCGCCCCTGCTGACCCTCGAGAAACTGCTGTTTCGCTTGATCGGCGCCGGTTTTGTCCTATTGACGCTGACGCTCGTGTCCGGCGTACTGTTCAGCGAGCAACTGCTCGGCCGTCCGTTGACCTTCGATCACAAGACCGTGTTCGCGGTGCTGTCCTGGCTCATGTTCGGCGCGCTGCTCGCGGCGCGACAGCTTTCCGGCTGGCGAGGGCGGGCCGCGCTGCGCTGGGTGCTCGCGTCGTTCGTGGCTTTGCTGCTGGCCTATGTCGGCAGCCGCTTCGTGTTCGAGGTCTTGCTCCACCGTCCGGTGGTTTGATTCCCATGCGACAAATTCTTCTTCTCGTCGTGTTCGTGCTCGCCGCCCGTTGGCTGGTGAAGACCATGCGCGCGGCTCAAGCCCAGGCCACGATGCGGGCGGGGGCGCGCTCGGGCGCCGCGGGCGGCGCGCGCCGGCAGGCGGCGCCCGAACCGCGCCAGCTCGCCGAGCCGATGGTGCGCTGTGCCGTCTGCGGCGTTCACTCGCCCAAAAGCGAGTCGGTGCTCGCCGGCGCGCAGTACTTCTGCAGCGCAGAACATGCGCGTCGCTACGCGGCGCGCGCGGGCGGGCGCGACGGTCGATGAGCGGCGCGTCTTTCGTCGTCGGCGACGACGGCTGGGTGCGCACCGCGCAAGTGCTGCCGTCGCCGAATTTCGAGATGCGCCCCCCGCTCGCCGTGCCGACCCTTATCGTCATCCACAACATCAGCCTGCCGCCCGGCCAGTTCGGCGGCACCGCGATCGCCGATCTGTTTCTCAATCGCCTCGATTGCGACGCGCATCCTTACTACGATGCGCATCTGCGCGGCCTGCGCGTGTCGTCGCATTTCGTGATTCGCCGCGACGGCGTGCTCGAACAGTTCGTCTCGTGCGATCAGCGCGCATGGCACGCGGGCGTATCGAGCTTCTTCGGGCGCGAGCGATGCAACGATTTCTCGATCGGCATCGAACTCGAAGGCGCGGACACGCATCGTTTCGAGTCGGCGCAATATGAAGCGCTGGCGGCGCTCGTCGCAGCGCTCACGGCGCACTACCCGATCGATGCGCTGGCCGGCCACTCCGATATTGCGCCGGGTCGCAAGACCGACCCCGGACCTCACTTCGATTGGGACCGTTTGCAGCGCGACACCGCGCTCGCGGATCGGTATTTCCCCTATCGCCATCCCTGACGCTCGGCATTTCGCGGGTGCTCGCGGTGTCCTCAAACCCGCGCGGCGCTTGCCTTTGCGGTAAGTCCTTGTCCGGGCTCGGTTAATGAAAAGTCAAGCGCTCGCCTCCAAATAAACCGTTTTGACTTGGCGGGTTGGTCCACTATACTTGGTATCAACAAGACACAATTGCACTAGATATTGTGTCGACACGCCGGGGCGTCCGAGTATCAGGCTGGGCGCCGGAACCGCAGAACGCGGCGTGTAAATCATGCGGGTAGAACGCCGGGCGATGCTCGGCGTTCTACCTTCAGGGAAAAAACGGGGCGAGCCACAGCCGCACATCAATGACGAAAACCATCGTCCTTTCCGACGCGCACTGCGACGCGACGCCATCGCTCCGTTTTGTCTCCCGCACCTCATCGTTCGCGCTCGGGGTGGCGCGGCGGTTGTTCCAATCCGCGGTTTGACCGCACATCCAAGATCAGGAGCTTTGCACATGCAAACGACCGACAACATGACGAGCCAGCACGAAGGCGCGCAGGCGGGGCGCCCCGTCGGCGGGCAGGCTGCCTACGCACAGCCGCTCGCGCCGCAGGCGACCTTCGCGGATTACAAGGTGATCCGCCGTAATGGCAGCGTCGTGTCGTTCGAGCCGTCGAAGATTGCCATCGCCGTGACGAAGGCCTTCCTCGCCGTCAACGGTGGTCAAGGCGCGGCGTCGGCACGCGTGCGCGAACTGGTCGAGCAACTCACGCAGAACGTGGTGCGCGCGCTGTTGCGCAGCCGTC
>JBQCDS010000535.1:0-7579 GCA_051961035.1 Trinickia sp.
GAGACGCCGCTTTCGGACATCAAGATCGATGTATCCGAAACCGATACGACTTATTCGGTGAAGGCGGAGCTGCCGGGCGTCGACAAAAAAGACATCACCGTCAACATCGACGGCAACAGGGTGTCGATCAGCGCCAAGGCCGAGCGCGACAAGGAGACGAAGGACGGTGAGCGTGTCATTCGCCGTGAACGCTACTCCGGTGCAATTAGCCGCTCGTTCTCGCTGGCGACGGACATCGACGAGGCCGCTTCGTCCGCGCAATATCAGGATGGCGTGCTGTCGCTGACCCTGCAGAAGAAAAAGGATGCGCCGCAAAAGCGCCTGCAAATCAACTGATCGTTCGGCGCCGCTATCCCGGGCGCGGCCGGTTGCCGATGGCCGCGCTTTTTTTTCGGCCTGCGAGTCGCCAAGCGCGATCGGCGGGCCGGATCGGAATTCATGCGGGTGGGGAACGCCCACGATGCGCCTAGTCAAGGAGCCTGAGATGAAGACGGACAAGCAACTAAGGGATGAAGTAGCGGAGGAACTCGATTTCGATCCCTTGATCAATTCGGCGCAAATCGGTGTCGAGGTGACCGACCGCGTGGTGACGTTATCGGGCCACCCATCGAGCTACTCGGAAAAGGTGGCGGCGGAAAAAGCCGCTCAACGCGTCTCGGGCGTCAAGGCCGTGGTGGTCGATCTGCATGTTCGCCTGCCGAATGACGAGCGCCATACCGACGAAGAGACGGCCAACGCCGTGCGCGCCATGTTGCATTGGATGGTCGGAGTGGGGGAAGAGGCGGTCAAAGTGCAAGTCGAGAACGGGTGGGTGACGCTGCATGGAGAGTTGGACAGCCCGCGTCGCAGTTATCTCGCGGCGCGTACGGTCGGTCAGATGCGCAGCGTGACCGGCGTCACGAATCTGATCAAGGTCTCGGGGCCGAAGGCGGCCAGCGATGTCACCGAAAACATCGGCAAGGCGCTGCAACGCCATGCGGAACGCGCAGCCAAGCATATCCAGATCAAGGTTCGAGATGGCACCGTCACGTTGACGGGCAAGGTGGCGTCGTATGCGGAACGCTCGCTCGCGCGCGGAGCGGCATGGTCGGCGCCGGGCGTTCACGCCGTAGTCGACGATCTTGAAATCGAATAAGGTTGCCGCCGGCTCGTCAGGCCGGCGCGCACCTCGAAGGTTGAAAAGCCTTTTTTAGGGGGAGGCGCACATCATGGCCATCTTGGGAAAAGTCAGCCAGGACGATTGGTCGGTTTCCGTCGAAGTGATTCGAGTACCGGGCGGATTTGCGCCCTCGATCCACGTAGACCATACCGATGCGAGTGGAAAGTTCGAGCACCAATTCAAGCACCATCAGGTCTTTCGAACCGAGCATGAAGCGGTGCTGGAAGGGCTGCGCGAGGGGATGGGTTGGATCGGGCAAAAGATGGCCAATATTTTCAGGGTGTAGCAAGCATCCGGCGCCACGCCGTGCGACCATGGCCGGCGGGCGTCTCAGGTTCTCCGAGCGACATCATCATCAACATCAGAATCGACAATTGCCCACGCGCTCGCCTGCCAGCGCGACAGCTCGAGCCGTTGGCGCTGCCGGCTCGCGGTGCGGCGCATCCGGCAACTCGACCGTTTCGAGGTACGTCGGCACTTCGCAGGGCCAATGCAGCGCTTCCGTGATTCGGCGTCGCAAGGCATCTGCCGCCGCCGGCTCGCCGTGCGTGACGAACGTTCGCTCGGGCGTTGTCGATATCGATGAAAGCCATGTCAGCATTTCGCGGTAATCGGCGTGCGCCGACAGCGAGGAAATCGATTCGACTTTCGCACGCACGGGCACGTATTCGCCGTGAATCTTGAGCGTCGGCGCATGCGCTTCCAGTGCGGCACCACGGGTTCCCGCTGCTTGGTATCCGACCAATACGATCGTGTTGCGCGAATCAGGCGCGAACGCTTTCAGGTGGTGCAGCACGCGACCGCCGGTCAGCATCCCGCTGCCCGCGATCACGACCATCGGCCCGCGTCGGCTCGATATCTCCTTCGATTGATCGACGGTGCGCACCATCGTCGCGGCCTTGCTGATCGAATCGGCTTGGGTCATGGTGAGCCGGTGCTCGCTCAAATGGTGCCGATAGAGATCGGTCACGGCGATGGCCATCGGACTGTCGAGAAAGACCGGGACATTCGGCATGCGGCCCGTTTCCTTCAACTGCGCGATGTAGTGAAGTATCGTCTGCGTTCGCCCGACGGCAAACGAAGGAATGACCACCACGCCGCCATGTTTGAACGTGCGCGCGAAAATCGCCTCGAGCTCGGACGCCGGATCGCTTTCGGCATGCAGACGATCGCCATAGGTGGACTCGACAACCAGGTAATCGGCGTGCATGAGCGGCATCGGTTGGCGCATGATGGGATCTGTCGGCCGCCCAATATCGCCGGAAAATGCGATCAGCTTGCCATTCATATAAACGAGCAAACTGGCCGCGCCTAGGATATGTCCGGCGGGAAGCAGCCGAAAGCATGCATGGTCCGAAAGCGTCACCGGTGCGTTGAATTCGCAGGGTACGAATTGCTTGAGCACGCGCTCCGCGTCATCGAGCGTATACAGCGGGAGGGCGGGATGGTGTTTCGAATAGGTATGCCGGTTTGCGAAATTCGCTTCTTCCTCCTGCAACCTGGCGCTGTCGCGCAGCATGACGCCGCATAAGTCGGTGGTACCGGAGGTTGCGTAGACAGGCCCGCGATATCCCATGCGGGCGAGCACGGGCAAGTACCCGGAGTGGTCGATATGCGCATGGGTGAGGATCACCGCATCGAGCGTATCGACGGCGACGGGCGGCGGCGCCCAATTGCGTAGGCGCAGGTTCTTGGTGCCCTCGAACAAGCCGCAATCGATCAATACCCGTAAGCCCGCGCCTTCGAGCAGGTATTTGGAACCGGTGACTGTCTCGGCGGCGCCGAGAAACGTGAGCTTCATGACGATTCTCCCGCAATCGCGGCCGGCTGCTGTTCCGGCGCGTCGCACATGGGGGTGCGCAATCCGTACCATTTCGCTATCGCGGCCCAGATTTCGTCGGCGGATTCCGCGAATCTCAGTAACCGCGCATCGCTCGGGACGATCATGCCTTCTTCGACGAGAAAATCGAAATCGATCGCGCGCCGCCAAAATCGCTCGCCTACGAGCACGACAGGCAACTGCGCGATTTTGCCCGTTTGCAGCAACGTGAGCACCTCGAAGAGTTCGTCGCAGGTGCCGTAGCCGCCGGGAAAAAACACCGCGGCTTTGGCACGCTCGAGCAAATGCATCTTGCGAATGGCGAAGTAGTGCAGCTTGAAACACAAGTCCGGGCTGATATACGGGTTGGGCAGCTGTTCGCGCGGTAGCGATATGTTCAGCCCGATGCTCGGCGCGCCCGATTCGAAGGCGCCCCGGTTGGCGGCTTCCATGATGCCTGGCCCCCCGCCCGTCACCACGGCAAGCTTCGGTATGGGGTTCGTTGCACAGCGCTGCGCGACTACTTGCCCGAATTCGCGCGCGATCAAGTAGTAGCGGCTATTGTCGAACAAACGCTTCGCCACGTCGGCGGCGTGCGCATACTCGGGATTGGCAGGCGCGCTCGCCAGTGCTTGCCGCGCCGATTTCAACCGTTGCTCGGCCGCGCGGGGCTCGATCAAGCGGGTGCTGCCATAAACCACGACCGTGTGCTCGATCGCATGATGCCGCAAGATCTCTTCGGTCTTCCAGAAGTCCAACTGCAACCGGACGCCGCACATTTCCGGCCTGAGCAGAAAGGCCCTGTCTTCGTCGGCCTGCTGGTAGCTCGGGCTCGCAACGAGCCTGCGTACTCGGTCCCGAGCTAAGGCCTCGCTTTCATGGTCGGCACGCTCATTCATTAAACGCCTCGCAAGTCACCACCGGCTGTCGTCGGCGCAGTCGCCGCAACCTCATCATCTGGCCGATACGGGCCCTCGTTGCTGACATAGATCAACTCGGGCCCCATGGTGCATCGATTTGATTTCGGTCAACGAGGGCCGGCGCCGCTGCGCAACACTTGATGTCGACGCGATACCTTGCACGTCGAACCGAGTGGAGAGCGACGATGAAACCGGATGCGCAATTGAAGCAGGAAGTGGAGGACGAACTAAAGTGGGCCGAGGGCGTGCCTTCCGGCTCCATCCATGTGAGCGTCGACCGGGGGTGCGTGACGCTGACCGGTGCGGTCGATTGGGGCACGCAGCGATATACCTCGGAACTCGTGGTCAATCGCGTACAGGGCGTGCTCGGCGTGAGAAATCAAATTACGGTGACGCGCGACGCCGACCCGGCTTTGATCGCTGAGCATATCGCGGCGGCCTTGGAGCGCCATGCGCTGGACGATGCGAAAAAGCTCCAGATCGACGTGAAGGATGGCGTCGTGACCTTGCGCGGCGAGGTGAGTTCGCTGGAGGAAAAGCGGGCCGTGCATGGCGTCGCGTGCGCAAGCGTGGGCGTACGGGAAGTCGTCGATCTGGTGACGATCGCTGCCTAGGCGCAGGCTGCCACGCTTGACACAAGTCAACGGGCCGCGTTGCGCTAGGCCATAAGGTGGTTCGTCCAGTGAACGAACGTTTCACATTGACGGAGGTAATCTCGCAATGAAAGCACTCGTGTATCAAGGCCCCGGAGAATGCGCGCTAGAGGATCGTGCGAAGCCCGTTCTCATCGATCAGACCGACGCGATCGTGCGCGTGACGCGCACGACGATTTGCGGAACCGATTTACATATCCTCAAAGGCGATGTGCCCACTTGCGAGCCTGGCCGCATTCTCGGTCACGAAGGCGTGGGCATCGTCGAAGAGACTGGTGCCGGCGTCTCCACCTTCAAGCCCGGCGATCATGTATTGATTTCCTGCATTTCATCGTGCGGAAAATGCGAATACTGTCGGCGCGGGATGTATTCGCACTGTGCGACAGGCGGCTGGATCTTAGGAAATCGCATCGACGGCACCCAGGCCGAATACGTGCGCATTCCGCACGCCGATACGAGCCTCTATCGCATTGGGCCCGATGCCGACGAAGACGCACTCGTGATGTTGTCGGACATCCTCCCCACGGGCTTCGAATGCGGCGTGCTCAACGGCAAAGTGCAGCCGGGCAGCACGGTGGCGATCGTGGGCGCGGGCCCGATCGGCCTGGCCGCACTGCTGACCGCGCAGTTCTATTCGCCCGCGCGAATCATCATGCTCGATCGCGATACGAATCGCCTCGACATAGCGCGGCGTTTCGGCGCAACCGATTGCATCGATATTGGTGCAGTCGATCCAGAGGCGGCCGTGATGAAGGTGACGGAGGGTGTCGGTGCGGATTGTGTCATCGAGGCCGTCGGCGTGCCCGCGAGCTTCGAATTGTGCGAAGCGATGGTCGCGCCGGGCGGGACGATTGCGAATATCGGCGTGCATGGCGTGAAGGCCGATTTGCATCTCGAGAAGCTATGGGATCGCAATATCGCGATCACGACGCGCCTGGTCGATACGGTCAGCACGCCGATGCTGTTGAAGACGGTGCGCTCGGGCAAGCTCGATCCGAAGCCGCTCATTACCCATCGCTTCAAGCTTGTGGAGATCGGCTCGGCCTATGAGACGTTCGGACACGCCGCCGATACGCATGCATTGAAAGTGCTGATCGAGACGTGATTTCCGTGCTGAGTCGAGGCAATCGCCAAGGAGACGACCATGAAGGTGAGTGACATCCACAGTTGCGGCACCGTTCACATTCCCATGTCCTCAACGCTACAGGAAGCTGCCGTCCAGATGCGCGATCGACACGTAGGCACGCTGATCGTCACGGGTGGCCCCGTCGATCGTATCGCCGGTATCGTGACCGACCGCGACATCGTATTGAACGGCGTGGCGCTGGGCGTTGCGACGAACGAGCTGCTGGTGGCGGACGTCATGACGGGCAATGTCGTGACGATCGACGCGGGCGCCGATCTGTCCGACGCGATGGAGACGATGGCAAGTCACGGCGTGCGCCGGCTCGCCACCACGAACCGTAACAACGACATCATCGGCGTCGTATCGCTTGACGATATCGTCGAAGCGGTGGGCCGCGATCTGGCATTGTTGGCATCCGTCATTCGCGGCGAGCAGAGCCGGGAAAGTACCGGCTGCGTGCAATCGCCGTTTCCCGTCTAAGTGCGCATAAGCGCACGTAACCCAGGCGCTCGAGCGATGAGCCGAATTCTCACGGTGACACTGAATCCCGCAGTCGATGTGTCGACGGCCGTCGAACGGGTGACCGATACGCGCAAACTGCGCTGCGACGCGGCGCTCAAGCATCCAGGCGGCGGTGGCATCAACGCGGCACGTGTGATCACGCGGTTGGGCGGCGATTGCACCGCGCTCTATCTGGCCGGCGGCCCGCTGGGACAGGAACTGCGCCGTCTCGTCGACGCGGAAGGCGTGCGCGCGCTGACCACCGAAATCGCGGACGAAACACGCGAAAGCTTTGCCGTCTATGAGAAGTCGACAGGACGACAGTTTCGCTTCGTACTGCCGGGGCCCACGGTGTCCGAGCGGGAGTGGCAACGCTGCGTCGAGCAGTTCAATGCGTGCGTGCGCGGGGCGAATTACGTCGTGCTGAGCGGCAGTTTGCCGCCGGGCATGGCGGCCGACGCCTATGCTGGATTGGTGCGCGCGGCGCGTTCGGCGGGAGCGCGAGTCGTGCTCGACAGCTCTGGGCCGCCCTTACGGGCAGCGCTCGAAGCCGGCGTTTTTCTCGTTAAGCCGAGCCTCGGAGAACTGAGCGAGCTAAGCGAGCGGCCGCTCGCGAGCGAGACGGAGTGGCGCGATGCCGCGCTTACGATCATTCGCAACGGCCAAGCGAGGATCGTCGTGTTGACGCTCGGCAGCCTAGGCGCGCTGCTCGTGACCGAGCATGCGGTGTTGCGAGCGCGCGCCCTGCCGATGACGGTGGTCAGCGCGATCGGCGCGGGCGATTCTCTCGTGGGTGCGCTCGTCTGGGCGCTCGATCGCGACGCGCCGCTGGCCGAAGCCTTTCGCTACGGCGTGGCAGCCGCGTCGGCGTCGCTCGCGCGCGCGGGCACGGAGCTTTGCGACACGGAAGAGGTCGAGCGGCTTCACGATCAGGTGGCCCTCGAATAGCGAGGCTCGGTTGGCTTGAATGGGGTGCGACCGTCGAAGAGGGCAATCGTCATGGATCGACGCAAAGATCTTCTCGGACCGTTTTTCATGATGGCAATCGGGCCGCTCATCATGACGGCCCTTGTCATCCTGCTGACGTTCGGCTTCATCCCGACGAAGCCCCGGACGCAGGAAATTGCCTATAGCGATTTCCATACGCTGCTTGCCGCGCGGCAAATCGACGACGTGGTGGTCACGCCCTCGGAGATCACCGGTCACGTGCGTATGCCGGGCGGGCAGGCGCTGCTTCCCGCGTCGGAAGGCGCGGCCATTCGCAGTAATGGCGCACCGTGGCGATTCTGGACGAACCGTGTCACGGACGATCGCCTGATCGACGCGCTGACCGCCGCCGGTATCCGCTATCGAGGCGAAGGCGACACGACGTGGGGCGGCGCGCTGGTGACATGGGCGCTC
>JBQCDS010000536.1:0-3347 GCA_051961035.1 Trinickia sp.
CGCCGCTCAGCGAACGCTTACCGCCAGCCGGGATGCGATGCGCGGTAGTAATCCAACGCCGCGTTTCGCTCTGCCTGCGCTTCTCGGGCCAACTTTTCCGCACGCGCCATATGGCCGCCGAATTGGCCACCGTGTTCCGCTTGGATCAGATGCATGCCATCGATGGATTGCTGCAGCGCGCGCGTCACGGCCATCGCCTTGTTATGAAGCTCGTCGGCGAAAGCGACATGGGCGATCACAAGCGCGCATGCGAGCACGGGGAGGGCTTTGATATTCATGGTCTTCGTTCTCCGAGATAAGGGTGGTTCCCTTATGACGGATAACGTGCGCCCGTGCCAGCGCGCCGACCCGCGCCCATTCGAAATCTGTAAATTCGTATTACAGGCTAGCCCGGATAGCGGCCGCGAATCGAATCAAAGCCCTGCCAGCGCGTAATGCGCCGCGATACCGACAAAGAGCGCGCCGCCGAGCCAGTTGTTGTGGAGAAAGGCCTTGAAGCACGGCATGCGCTCGCGGTTGCGAATCAGCGTGTAGTGATAGAGCGCGCAACCGAGCGCCCCCGCCCACCCCGCCCAGAACAGTCCGCCGAAGTGCAGCACGACACCGAGCGCCGCGTAAATGCCGAGCGTAACGGCGTAGCAAAGCATCACGGCCGCCACGTCGAAACGGCCAAACGTCAGTGCCGAAGTGCGTATGCCGAGTTTGATGTCGTCGTCGCGATCGACCATCGCGTACTCGGTGTCGTACGCCACGGACCAAAATACGTTCGCAGCCAACATCACCCACGCGATCGTCGGCACATGGTTCTGCACGGCGGCGAATGCCATCGGAATGCCGAACCCAAATGCCACGCCGAGATAAGCTTGCGGGATAGCGAAGAACCGCTTCGTGAACGGGTAGCTGCCGGCGACGAATAGCGCCACCACGGAGAGCGCCTTCGTCAATCCGTTGAGCGGCAAGATCAACAAGAACGACGCGATCGATAAACCCGCCGCGATCGCCAGGGCTTCCCATGCGCGAATCTTCCCGGATGTGATCGGCCGCGATTGCGTGCGCTTCACGTAGCGGTCGAAGTCGCGATCGGCGTAATCGTTGATCGCGCAACCGGCCGAACGCATCAGGATCGTGCCGACGACGAAAATGAGGAGCAGCGACGGCGACGGCCGCCCATTCGAGGCGATCCACAGCGCATTGAGCGTGGGCCACAGCAGCAGCAGGCTGCCGATCGGCTTGTCCATGCGGATCAAGCGCAGATAGAGCGGAAGGCGGGCAAACATGGGCGCGTACATGGGGGGGAAGCGGCGGAAAGCGAAAGACGAACGTCGTATTGTAGAGCCGAAACATAGAGCCCAAACGTAGCGCCGAAGCGCCGAGGGCCTCTTGCACAGGAGGCCCTCGTCACGATGAACGGCGCCGAGGCGCCAAGATGCACCGGCGCAGCGACGCTTTAGGCGAGCATCGAGCGCAACATCCAGGCTGTCTTTTCGTGCGTTTGCAGGCGTTGCGTCAACAGATCGGCCGTGGGCTGATCGTTGGCGCCGTCGGCGGCCAAGAAAACTTCTCGCGCCGTGCGTGCCACGGCTTCCTGGCCCTGCACGAGCTGGCGAATCATCTCTTCCGCAGCGGGCACGCCGTCGGCCTCGGGAATCGACGATAGCTTGGCGAATTCCTTATAGCTGCCCGGCGCATGCACGCCCAGCGCACGAATTCGCTCGGCGATCGCGTCCACGGCCAGTGCGAGTTCGTTGTACTGGCCTTCGAACATCAAATGCAGCGTGTTGAACATCGGGCCGGTGACGTTCCAATGAAAATTGTGCGTCTTCAGGTACAGCGTGTAGGTATCGGCAAGCAGCCGCGACAGGCCGTCCGCGATTTTCTTGCGGTCCTTGTCGTTGATGCCGATGTCGATTTGCACTGCGATGTTTTTCTTTGCCATGGCGATTCCTTCGAAGAAATGAAGCGAAACAGCCGAATCAATCGGCGACGATCGATCGACGCCGCGGCGGGCGCGGCGTACGTGATTCAGTAGGGAGCGAGCGATCGCCAGTGTAGCCCGGCGACGGAAACGGTGCCATATTGCTGGCCGGCACGGGACGGTGGCGGCCGGAGCACCGGCATCCGTAGCGGCGCGCGCCGGCCGCTCTATAACGTCAATTGAGCACCGCAGGCATATCGAGCTTGCTGACGCCCGGCAATTCGCACGACGAAATCGCTTCGCTGATGGCGTCGATCGCCGGCATCCGCGTGAAGCTCTTGCGCCAGGCGAGGACGACGCGCCGGTCGGGCACCGGGTCGTCGAACGGCACATAGCTGAGTAGCCCCGCGTCGGGCCCGCCTGCATGCGCCCGAACCTCGTGCACCGACATGCGCGGCAGCACCGTGATGCCGACGCCGCTGGCCACCATGTGGCGGATCGTTTCGAGCGAAGACCCTTCGAACGTCTTTTGAATGCCGTCCGCTGTTTGAGAAAAGCGCATCAATTCAGGGCAAACGCCGAGGACATGATCGCGGAAG
Organism: Trinickia sp.; assembly: GCA_051961035.1. Classification (GTDB taxonomy): domain Bacteria; phylum Pseudomonadota; class Gammaproteobacteria; order Burkholderiales; family Burkholderiaceae; genus Trinickia. Next base: position 2,515 of record JBQCDS010000536.1, read on the forward strand.
CAATGGCCATTGCCGAGCAGCAGCATCGTCTCTTGCTTCAGATCGTTGGCATCGATCTTCTTGCGCGATTCCCAGGCATGCCCCGCAGGCAGCGCGACCACGAACGGCTCGTCATAGAGCGGGCGCACCATGAGCCCCGTTTCCGGAAACGGCAGCGCCATGATCGCGACGTCGATCTCGCCTTGCTTGAGCAACTCGATCAGCTTGAGCGTGTAATTTTCTTGCAGCATCAACGGCATCTGCGGCACGCCCTTGATCATTTGCTTGACGAGCGTCGGCAGCAGATACGGGCCGATCGTATAGATGACGCCAAGACGCAGCGGCCCGACGAGCGGATCCTTGCCCTGCTTCGCGATTTCCTTGATGGCCAGAGTTTGCTCGAGCACGCGCTGCGCTTGCGTGACGATCTGCTCGCCGATGGGCGTCACGCTGACTTCGCTCGTACCGCGCTCGAAAATCTGGACGTTCAGCTCGTCCTCGAGCTTCTTGATGGCGACGGACAAAGTGGGCTGGCTGACGAAGCACGCCTCGGCGGCACGGCCGAAATGCCGCTCGCGCGCAACCGCCACGATGTATTTCAGTTCAGTGAGCGTCATTGAGGGACCAATCAGAGCGTTGAAATCGATAGGTTTATCTTATACACCCGAGACGCCGATTCGCCAACAGGGGGCCCTGTTATCGGCCGCACGGCGGCGTCGGAGTTGGCCCCGTTTTCTCACGCTTTCAAAAATTGTTCGCGCCCCCCGAGCCAGCGCGCCAGGTGCTGAAGCACGACGTTGGGATGCTCGGCGATGAGACGCGCTGCTGCCTCGCGGGCCGGCTCGATCAACCAG
>JBQCDS010000537.1:0-8065 GCA_051961035.1 Trinickia sp.
CCCCCCCCCCGCGACTGGGACCACGATCATGGCCGGGGGCACGGTTGGGGACACGACCACGACCACGGCCACGGACGGGGCCACGATTGATTGCCATCGAAGGGGCCGCGAGCTAACCGGTCCTAAAGAGCAGGGGACCAGGGAAAGACAATCGACGCGCGTTGGCGATGCACACGGCGGCAAGAACGGAAAAACCGCGTGAGCGTACGCCGCAGGCGGTTTTTTGTTGCATTCGATTCGGTGGTGCACGCGCTCATCGCGCGAGCGCGGCGGTGAGCGCGGGCACGCGTCGAAGCGCAGCGATCGCAGCGATCTTACTCGGCCGCTTCGGCAGCCATCCCGCCCACCACCGTGCTGAAACCGCCGTCGACGTGCATGATCTCGGCGGTCACGCCGCTCGCGAGATCCGACAGCAAGAACGCGGCGGCGTTGCCCACTTGTTCGATCGTCACGTTGCGCTTGAGCGGCGCATTGGTTGCGACGAAGTCGAGAATCTTGCCGAAGCCCTTGATCCCGCTCGCGGCGAGCGTCTTGATGGGGCCTGCCGAAATGGCGTTCACGCGTACGCCCTTCGCGCCGAGGGAGCCGGCCATGTAGCGCACGCACGCTTCGAGCGCGGCCTTGGCGACGCCCATCGTGTTGTAGTTCGGCACGACCTTCTCGGCGCCGAGGTACGACAGCGTGAGCAAGGAGGCGTTGTCCGACAGCATCGGCAACGCGGCCTTCGCGAGCGCGGGGAAGCTGTAGGCCGAAATATCGTGCGCGATGCGGAAGTTTTCGCGCGTCATGCCGTCGAGGAAATCGCCGGCGATCGCCTCGCGCGGCGCGAAGCCGATCGAATGCACGAGTCCGTCGATCTTCGGCCAGTGCTGGCCTAGCGAGGCGAACAGCGCTTCGATCTGGGCGTCGTCGGCGACGTCGCACGGAAACACGAGGTTGCTGCCGAATTCAGCGGCGAATTCGGTGATGCGTTCTTGGAAGCGATCGCCGACATACGTGAAGGCGAGTTCGGCGCCTTCGCGCTTGCACGCTTGTGCGATGCCATACGCGATCGAGCGGTTCGAGAGCAGACCGGTCAGCAAAATGCGTTTTCCAGCGAGAAAGCCCATAAATTCTCCTCGTAATTTCGATGCCGGGGCCGTGCGCGCAAGGGCTGCACGTCGGTGGCGGGTACAGGTTTGGGTAGAATTCTCTCACATTGCCACTACCGATCTTCTTGATGAAGGCGACGACGACGATTGGCCAACGCACGCAATGCCCTCGCAACGGGCGTAAGTTTCATGGATGGCACGTGCTTTTGGCCTGCTGTTTCGGTTGGGTGGGGATGCTCGGCGCGGCAACGCCCGCGCATGCCGTCTACGCGATCGCGCAATTCGGCGAGCCCAAGTATCCGCAGGGGTTCAAGCATTTCGATTACGTGAATCCCGATGCCCCGAAGGGCGGCACGCTCGTGCTGGCCAATCCGGACCGGCTCACGAGCTTCGACAAGTTCAACCCGTTTACGCTGCGCGGCAACCCCGCCCCAGGCATCGGCATGCTGTTCGAGAGCTTGACGACGGGCAGCAGCGACGAAGGGGCATCGGCCTATGGGTTGGTCGCCGATGACATCCGCATCGCGCCCGATCGGTTATCGGTCACGTTTCATATTAATCCGCGCGCGCGCTTTTCCAACGGCGACCCGGTCACGGCCGCCGACGTGAAGTACTCGTTCGATACGCTCAAGAGCCCAAAAGCGGCACCGCAATTCGCCGTTTTCTACGGCGAGATCGCGCGTGCGGTCGTGGTCGATCCCGCGACGATTCGCTTCGAGTTTCGCCAACCGAACCGCGAACTGCCGTTGATCGCGGGCGGCATTCCGATCTTCTCGCACAAGTGGGGGCTCGGAGCCGACGGCACGCGCGTGCCGTTCGATCAACTAGCGTTCCAGCAGCCGATCGGCAGCGGTCCTTACGTCATCGATCGTTACGACGACGGCCATACGATCACGTATCGGCGCAACCCGTCGTATTGGGGCGCCTCGCTGCCGGTGCGTGTCGGCACGAACAATTTCGATCGCATCACCTACAAGCTCTACGCCGATAGCACCGCGCGGCTCGAGGCGTTCAAGGCCGGCGAGTACGATGCGCTCGTCGAGTACATCGCGCGCAATTGGGCGCGGCGCGATGTGGGTAAGCGCTTCGACAACGGAGAACTCATCAAGCACGAGTTTCGCCAGCACAACGGCGCAGGCATGCAAGGCTTCGTCATGAACTTGCGCCGGCCGCTGTTCCACGACGTGCGCGTGCGGCAGGCGCTCGACTTGGCGTTCGATTTCGAGTGGCTGAACCGGCAACTGTTCTTCGGTGCCTACACGCGGCTCGATAGTTATTTCGCCGACAGCCCGCAGCAGGCGAAGGGGCGGCCGACGCGCGGCGAACTCGCGATTCTCGAGCCGCTGCGCGCACAATTGGACCCGGCCGTGTTCGGGCCGATGACCGTCCAGCCGAACACCGATCCGCCCGGCTCGGTGCGCGCCAATTTGCTGAAGGCGCGGGCATTGCTCGCGCAGGCGGGTTGGCACTATCGCGACGGCGCGCTTCGCAACGACAAAGGGCAGCCTTTCAGGTTCGAGATTCTCGATGATTCGGGCGCGGCGATGGCGCCCGTCGTCACCGCTTACATCCGCAACTTGAGCAAGCTCGGCATCGAGGCGACCTACCGAACGGTGGATTTCGCGCTGATCCAAAAGCGTTACGACGCGTTCGATTTCGACATGACGTCGCTGCGTTATCCCGACGTGCAGGTGCCGGGAACGGAGGAGGTGTCGCGTTTCGGCAGCAAGTCGGCCGACGAGCAGGGTTCCGACAACTTGATGGGTTTGAAGTCGCCCGCTGTCGATGCGATCTTGAAGACGCTCGTTCACGCTCAGACGAAGGATCAGCTCGTCGACGCGGCCCGCGCGCTCGATCGCGTGCTCATGCATGGCTATTACGTCGTGCCGCAGTGGTTCAACACGTCGCACCGCATCGCTTACGAGCGTAACCTGCGTTATCCGGCCACGCTGCCGCTGTACTATTCGGCGAACGAGTGGATCGTGTCGACTTGGTGGTTCGCGCCGTCGGCGCGAAGCGGCAACGCGGCGGCGTCGCACTGAACGTGTGGGCTGGGTCTAAAGCCGCCGTCGTTCATGCTTAGATTTTTCGCTTCGCTTATCCAAGGGTACTCGATGATGTGGAGCTACATCCTCAAACGATTGCTGTTGATGATCCCTACACTGCTCGGCGTGCTGACGCTGACGTTCGCCGTCATTCAGTTCGTGCCGGGCGGGCCTGTCGAGCAAGCGGCGTACGAATTGCGCAAGGGCGCGACGCAAGAGGGGCAGGCGCCCGCGTTCGGCTTGCGCACGCACTCGGGCGTCGATGCGCAGCAACTCGCGCAGCTCAAGGCGCTGTACGGTTTCGATAAACCGCCGCTCACGCGCTATTGGCTCATGCTGTCGCGCTTTGCCCGCTTCGATCTCGGGCAAAGCTACTTCCATCATCAGAGCGTCTGGTCGCTCGTCGTGTCGAAGCTGCCCGTATCGATCAGCATCGGGCTTTGGACATTCTTTCTGACCTACGCGATATCGGTACCGCTTGGCATCGCCAAGGCCATTCGCAACGGCTCCCCGTTCGATGTCGCGACGAGCCTCGTGGTGCTTGTCGGCTACGCGATTCCGGGGTTCGTGCTGGGCGTGCTGCTGCTCGTGCTGTTTGGCGGCGGATCGTTCCTGCAGATCTTTCCGTTGCGCGGCTTGGTGTCCGACAACTTTTCGCAGTTGAGCCTGCTCGGCAAGCTCGTCGATTATCTCTGGCATATCGCGCTGCCCGTGACGGCATCGGTCGTCGGCAGTTTCGCCGTCGTCACGATGCTGACCAAGAACGCGTTTCTCGACGAAATCAAGAAGCAATACGTGCTGACGGCGCGCGCAAAGGGCTTGAGCGAAAAGCGCGTGTTGTGGAAGCACGTGTTTCGCAATGCGATGCTGCCGCTCGTGGTGGGATTTCCGGCGGCGTTCATCGGCGCGTTCTTCACGGGCAGCCTGTTGATCGAAACGCTCTTTTCGCTCGACGGCCTCGGGTTGCTCTCCTATGAATCGGTCGTGCGCCGCGACTATCCCGTCGTGCTGGGCACGCTTTACCTGTTCACGCTGATCGGCCTGGCCACGAAGCTCATTTCGGATCTGTGCTACGTCTGGGTCGATCCGCGCATTCAATTCCAACGGCTGGAGCGCTAACGTTGAGTCAAGTTCGCCCCCGTACCGGCACCGATGCGGTGCCGCGCAGCGCGCCGTCGAGCGTCCTCGCTTCGCCTTCGCCGATGCGGCGCGTGTGGCGGCGTTTCAAAAGGCAGCGGCTTGGCTATTGGAGCCTCGTGCTCTTTATCGTCGCGTTCGCTGCGAGTTTGGCAGGGCCGCTCTGGTCGAACGACAAACCGCTCGTCGTGCGCTACGACGGCCGTTACTATTTCCCGATCGTGAAGACGTACGCCGAGACAACGTTCGGCGGCGATTTTCCGACGCCGGCCGATTACCTCGATCCCTATGTGCGGCGACGGCTTTCATTGCCGGGCAATTTCGCGATCTATCCGCCGAATCACTACTACTACGACACGCTCAACTACTTCTCGCGCGAACCGAATCCGGCGCCCCCTTCGCACGAGAACTGGCTCGGTACCGATGCGCAAGGGCGCGACGTATTCGCGCGGCTCCTTTACGGCTTTCGCGTTTCCGTCGAGTTCGCGTTGGTGCTGACCCTCATCGGCAGTGTGCTCGGCATCGCGGCGGGCGCCGTGCAGGGGTATTTCGGCGGGCGCGTCGATATCGTCGGGCAGCGGCTCATCGAAATTTGGAGTGCCTTGCCCGAGCTCTATCTACTTATCATCTTCGCGTCGATCTTCGAGCCGAGCCTGCTGCTGCTCGTCGTCTTGCTGTCGCTGTTCGGGTGGATCGGATTGTCCGACTACGTGCGCGCCGAATGCCTGCGCAATCGCACGCAGGACTACGTGCGCGCCGCACGCGCGATCGGGCTCTCGAACTGGCAGATCATCTGGCGTCACGTGCTGCCGAACAGCATGACGCCCGTCATCACATTCCTGCCGTTTCGCATGAGCGGATCTATTCTCGCACTGACGAGCCTCGACTTTCTCGGCTTGGGCGTGCCGGCCCCTACGCCCAGCCTCGGCGAGCTGCTCTCCGAGGGCAAAGCCAACCTCGACGCTTGGTGGATTTCGCTGTCGACGTTCGGTGTGCTGGTTGCCACGCTGTTGCTGTTGACGTTCATGGGCGATGCGCTGCGTAACGCGCTCGATACGCGCCTTGCCGACGCGATGCGAGCCGGAGGGAACCAATGAGCACAACGGACGTGGCCTGCCAGCCTGACTCGACGACGGGCCAGCCGCTGCTCGAACTCGATCGTTTGAGCGTCGCGTTCGGCGACACCGTGGCGGTCGACAACGTGACGTTCGCGATCGGGCAAGGCGAGCGAATCGCGCTCGTCGGCGAATCGGGTTCGGGCAAGACCGTCACCGCGCTGGCCATCCTGCGGCTGTTGCGCGATGCGCAGGTCACGGGTGCCATCCGGTTGGAAGGGGAAGACCTGCTCGGCAAGAGCGAGCGGGCCATGCAGGGGCTGCGCGGCTCGCGGATCGCGATGATTTTTCAGGAGCCGATGACGGCGCTCAATCCGCTGTTTACGATCGGCGAGCAGATCGCCGAAACGATCGTTGCGCACGAGGGCGTATCGCCGCAGCAAGGCCGTGCGCGCGCCGTCGAACTGCTCGCCCGCACGGGCGTGACCGAACCCGAAAAGCGGGTGCTCAGCTATCCGCACCAGCTTTCGGGCGGCCAACGCCAACGAGCGATGATCGCCATGGCACTGGCGTGTCGTCCGCGCCTCTTGCTCGCCGACGAACCGACGACAGCGCTCGATGTGACGATTCGCGCGCAAATCGTCGATCTGCTGCTCGAAATCCAACGCGACGAGGCCGAGCGCCACGGCATGGCCGTCCTGTTGATCACGCACGATCTGAACCTCGTGCGGCGCTTCGCGCAGCGCGTGGCGGTGATGGAGCAGGGCGTGCTCGTCGAGAGCGGCACCGTCGAGCGGATTTTCGAGGCGCCGCAGCATCCGTACACGCGGCGGTTGATTGCAAGCCGGCCACAGCGGCAGGTGATGCCGGTTTTGCCGATCTCGCCCGTGCTGCTGAGTGCGCAAGAGGTATCGGTGGCGTTCGCGACAAAGGCGTCGGGCGTGCGCGGCTGGTTTGGCTCAGACCGCTTCCAAGCCGTGTCGAAGGCCACTTTGAGCGTGCGCCAGGGCGAGACCCTCGGCATCGTCGGCGAATCGGGCTCGGGCAAATCGACGTTGGCCATGGCGTTGCTCGGGCTTCAGCGCACCGAGGGCGGCGCGATCGAATTCCAGGGCCGGCAGCTTGCGAGCTACCGAGGCCGCGAACGCACGGCGCTGCGCTCCCACATGCAGGTCGTGTTTCAGGACCCGTTCAGTTCGCTTTCGCCGCGATACACGGTGGAACGCATTGTCGGCGAGGGGCTGGCGCTGCATCGCCCGGAACTCGATGCCGGTGCCCGGCGCGAAAAGGTGATTGCGGCGCTTCGGGAAGTCGGTATCGACCCCGCCTGGCTATGGCGCTATCCGCACGAGTTTTCGGGCGGGCAGCGGCAACGGATTGCCATTGCACGGGCGCTCGTTCTCGAGCCGCGTTTGCTGGTGCTCGACGAGCCGACGAGCGCGCTCGACGTGTCGATTCAGCAGCAGGTTCTGACCCTGCTCAGCACGTTGCAGCACAGGTACAACCTCGGATTCGTCTTTATCAGCCACGACTTGGCGGTAATTGGCGCCATGGCCCACCGAATTGCTGTTATGCAGCATGGAGAGATCGTCGAGACGGGCGACGTCGAAAAAATATTCTCGAATCCGGGGCATCCGTATACGCGAAAACTCCTCGCTGCGAGCCTGCAAGGGTAAATCCTGGCAATTGTCACGGTACCCCGATTGTTTTTTTCAATTTCTTTTGACTTTCGGTTACATCGTGGCTAGTATCGTCCAAACTTTTTCGCAATTCTCTGATTCTTAAGCAAAACCTACCGACCAATGCAGCACCGATATTTTGCCCAGGCTTGTACGCGCGTCGTCGCCGGGATCTTCATTGGCGTGTTGATGACAGCAGCAACCGGCGCGTTCGCAGACGAAACAGTCACTTCGCAGCAAATCGCTTCCACCGCCCCGGCTCAACTCGAGTCGGATGCATCGTCGCCCTCGCTGGCTCCCTCGCAAACGTTACAACCCGCCACCACCAGTGGTCGCGCCAAGGCGTTCCTGTCCGGCATGGCCGGCAAAGCAGGCGATGTCGTCGTTGGCGCCCTGAATATGATTGGCGTTCGCTACCGCTGGGGCGGTAACTCGCCCGATTCGGGGCTCGATTGCAGCGGTTTCGTGCGCTACGTTTTCCAAGATACGCTCGGTCTGGCACTGCCGCGCCGCGCCGAAGAGATGAGCCATGTCGGAGCGAAGGTCCGCATGGCCGATCTGAAACCGGGCGATCTCGTCTTTTTCAATACGATGCGCCGCACGTTTTCACACGTCGGCATCTACATCGGCGGCAACAAGTTCGTGCATTCGCCCTCGACGGGCAGCACGATTCGCGTCGACGATCTGGATGACCGGTATTGGGAGAAGCGATTCACGGGCGCTCGCCGGATCGAAACGGCGTTCCCGGTCAATGCCGACGCACTGCGCAAGCGCGTAAGCGCGACGATCGGTTCAGAGCAGGACGCGAGCGGCGAGACCAATAGCGCCGGCAGTCGTTGATACGCCGAAGTCGCGGATCAACAAAAAACCAATAAGATCCGTTCCTCTGCAAGCCAGCAAAGCCCGCTTCGTCGAAGCGGGCTTTTTACTTGGTGCGCCCGGCAGGGCGCACCCACTAGGAGGTGAGAGTCCTCTACCCGCCCGGCAAGGGGAAGGGTTAGCCGAAGGCAAGGGTTCTCCGGGTGACTGGAGGTCTGAAGGAAGCTGGGTGGCAAAGC
>JBQCDS010000538.1:0-3765 GCA_051961035.1 Trinickia sp.
CCACTGCGATGGCTGCTGCACCGGCTGCACCTGCACAGCCGTCACCTTGTACTCGGGGCAGTTCGTCGCCCAATCCGAGCTATCCGTCGTGATGACGTTCGCCCCCGATTCGGGGAAGTGGAATGTCGTGTAGACCACCCCAGGCTGCATCCGCTCGCTGACGAGCGCCCGCTGCACCGTTTGCCCCGCGCGCGATTCGATGCCTACCCAGTCGCCCGTTTTGATGCCGCGCTCCTCGGCGTCGTGCGGATGGATCTCGAGCCGATCCTCCTCATGCCAGCGCGAGTTCTCCGTGCGGCGCGTCTGCGCGCCGACGTTGTATTGCGAAAGAATGCGTCCCGTCGTCAGTAGGAGCGGGTAGCGGCGCGTGACCTTTTCGCGCGAGGCGACGAATTGGGTGATCACGAATTTACCCTTGCCGCGTACGAACTCGTCGACGTGCATCGTCGGCGTACCCTCCGGCGCCTCATCGTTACACGGCCATTGGACGCTGCCGAGCCGGTCGATCAAGGCGTACGAGACGCCGTGGAATGTCGGCGTGAGCCGTGCGATTTCGTCCATGATTTCGGCCGGATTCGCATAGTCCATCTCGTAGCCGAGCGCGCGCGAGAGCAGCAGCGTGACTTCCCAGTCGGCATAGCCCGCGAGCGGTGCCATGACGCGACGCACGCGCGAGATCCGGCGTTCCGCGTTCGTGAACGTGCCGTCCTTTTCGAGGAACGACGAGCCCGGCAGGAACACGTGAGCGTACTTCGCCGTTTCGTTCAGGAAGATGTCCTGCACGACGATGCATTCCATCGACGTGAGCGCGGCTGCCACATGCTGCGTATCGGGATCGGATTGAACGATGTCTTCGCCCTGGCAGTACAGCGCCTTGAAGCTGCCGTCGAGCGCGGCGTCGAACATGTTGGGAATGCGCAGCCCCGGTTCGGCTTGCAGTTGCACCCCCCACGCGGCTTCGAATTCATGACGCACCGCGTCGCCGCCGATATGCCGATAGCCGGGCAACTCATGCGGGAACGAACCCATGTCGCACGAGCCTTGCACGTTGTTCTGGCCGCGCAGCGGGTTCACGCCGACGCCTTCGCGGCCGATGTTGCCCGTCGCCATCGCCAGGTTCGCGATGCCCATGACCGCCGTCGAGCCTTGCGCATGCTCCGTCACGCCGAGGCCGTAATAAATGGCGGCGTTGCCGCCCGTGGCATACAGCCGCGCGGCTTCGCGCACGAGCTCCGCCGGCACGCCGGTGATCTCGGCGGTCGCTTCCGGCGCGTTCTCGGGCTTCGCGATGAACGTCCGCCACTCATCGAACGCGATCGGCTCGCAACGCTGCGCGATGAACGCTTCGTTGAGCAGGCCTTCGGTCACGATCGTATGCGCGATCGCGTTGATCAGCGCGACGTTCGTGCCGGGACGCAGTTGCAGATGATGGGTGGCCTTGACGTGCGGGCCGTCGACGAGATCGATGCGGCGCGGATCGGCGACGATGAGCTTGGCGCCTTCGCGCAGACGGCGCTTCAAGCGCGAGCCGAAGACAGGATGGCCGTCGGTCGGATTCGCGCCGATGACCACGATGACGTCGGAGTGTGCGACGGACTCGAACGTCTGCGTGCCGGCCGATTCGCCGATCGTCGTTTTCAGGCCATAGCCCGTCGGCGAATGGCAGACGCGCGCGCAGGTGTCGACGTTGTTGTTGCCGAAGGCCGCGCGCACGAGCTTCTGCACGAGATACGTTTCCTCGTTCGTGCAACGCGAGGACGTAATGCCGCCGATCGAATCGCGCCCGTACTTGCCTTGAATGCGACGGAATTCGGATGCCGCGTAGGCAATTGCTTCTTCCCAGCTCACTTCGCGCCAAGGATCGGTGATCTTCGCCCGGATCATCGGCTTGGTGATACGGTCCTTGTGCGTCGCGTAGCCCCAGGCGAAGCGGCCTTTCACGCACGCGTGGCCTTCGTTCGCTTGGCCGTTCTTGTGCGGCGTCATGCGCACGACTTCGCTGCCCTTCATCTCGGCCTTGAACGAGCAGCCGACGCCGCAATAAGCGCATGTCGTGATGACCGAGTGCTCGGGCTGGCCCATGAACGAGACGGACTTCTCGACGAGCGTGGCGGTCGGGCATGCCGCGACGCAAGCGCCGCACGACACGCATTCCGATTCCATGAACGGCTGGCTCTGGCTCGCCGCCACACGCGATTCGAAACCGCGTGCGGCAATCGTCAGCGCGAACGTGCCTTGCGTTTCTTCGCAGGCGCGCACGCAGCGATTGCAAACGATGCATTTGGCCGGATCGTAGGTGAAGTACGGGTTCGATTCGTCCTTCACGTCCTTCAGATGATTCGCGCCATCGAAGCCGTAGCGCACCTCGCGCAGGCCGACGGCACCGGCCATGTCCTGCAACTCGCAGTCGCCGTTGGCGGGACAGGTCAAGCAATCGAGCGGGTGATCGGAGATGTAGAGCTCCATCACGTTGCGTCGCAGCGCTTGCAGCCGGTCGCTTTGCGTGCGCACGCGCATGCCGGCTTCGACCGGCGTCGTGCATGAAGCGGGATAGCCGCGCTTGCCTTCGATTTCGACGAGGCACAGGCGACACGAGCCGAATGGCTCGAGCGAATCGGTCGCGCACAGTTTCGGCACGTTGACGCCGGCTTCGATCGAGGCGCGCATGACGGACGTGCCCGCGGGCACCGTAATGCTGCGGCCGTCGATTTCCAGCGTCACGTCGGTATCGGCATGCCGGCGCGGCGTGCCGTAATCGGTATCGTCGAGCGGCGAAAGCGCGTTCGCGCGGCAGGCGCAGTTGGCTGAACCGCAGCCGCCCGAGCTGGTCGGGGCGGCGAGGTTACGGGCGGGCGCGTCGGACATGTGAGGCTCCGTCAAATCAAGCCGCTGCCGCTTTCGGCGCAGCGGGACGAAGACCGAAGTCTTCAGGGAAGTGGTCAAGGGCGGACAGCACCGGGAAGGGCGTCATGCCGCCCATCGCGCACAGCGAGCCCGACACCATCGTGTCGCACAGGTCGCGCAGCAACGTGATCTGCTTTTCCGACGTATCGCCTTCACGGATGCGAGCGATGACTTCGACGCCGCGCGTCGAGCCGATGCGGCACGGCGTGCATTTGCCGCACGATTCGACGGCGCAAAAGTGCATCGCGTACTGCGCGAGTTCGGCCAAATTCGAGGTGTCGTCGTGCACCACGAGCCCGCCGTGCCCGATGACGGCGCCCACTTGCGCGTAGGCTTCGTAATCCATCGGGATGTCCCACTGGCTTTCGGGCAGATAGGTGCCGAGGGGGCCGCCCACCTGGACGGCGCGCACCGGGCGGCCGCTCGCGGTTCCGCCGCCGTAAGTTTCGACGAGTTCGCGCAGCGTCACGCCGAACGCCAGTTCGACGAGGCCGCCATACTTGATGTTGCCGGCCAACTGGAACGGCAGCGTGCCGCGCGAGCGGCCCATGCCGAAGTCCTTGTAGAACGCGGCACCCTTCGCGAAGATGATCGGCACCGTCGCCAGCGTGATGACGTTGTTGATCACGGTCGGCTTGCCGAACAGACCTTCGAGTGCCGGCAGCGGCGGCTTCGCGCGCACGATGCCGCGCTTGCCTTCGAGCGATTCGAGCAGCGCCGTTTCCTCGCCGCACACATACGAGCCCGCGCCCTTCGCGACGAACAGTTCGAAGCGATGAGCGGAGCCGAGCACGCTGTCGCCGAGCCAGCCGGCCGCGCGAGCCTTCGCGATAGCCGCTTCGAGCGTCGCGATGGAGTGCG
>JBQCDS010000539.1:0-14448 GCA_051961035.1 Trinickia sp.
TCCTGACGATCAGCGGCGCCGAGAAGGCGGGAAGCGCGGATGGTCGTATCCCTGCGTATTCGGGTGTGCAGTCCGCGCCCGCTGGGTGGGCGCCGGGCAAAGTGAGAGGGGATTATTCGCCGTATAAATCGGAGAAGCCGCTGTTCTCGATCACAGCGGCGAACGTCGACAAGTACGCGACGAATCTGACGCCCGGCCAACTCGCGATGTTCAAGCAGATCAAGAACTATCGGATGGATGTCTATCCCTCGCATCGCGACTGCGGTTATCCGGAGTGGATTGAGGAAAACACCAAAAGGAACGTCGGCGCCGCGAAGCTGGACGCAAGCGGAAACCATCTCGTGAGCGCAACGCTCCCGGGTCTTCCGTTCCCGGCGGCGAAGACGGGGCAAGAAGCGATTTGGAACTATCTGTCGCGCTATCGCGGCGTAGGCATCAAATGGGACAAGGTCAACACGATGGTTTCGCCGCGACCGGGCAGTTCCGAATGGATCGGCGTGACGGGCCGCCAGTTGGTGTACACGCCGTGGGGCAAGAAGGGCGCCAATTCGCTTGGCGCGGACGAGGGGTTGTATTCGATCTACGTCGGCTATGAAACGCCGGCGGCGCTCGCTGGCCAGGCGCTCGTGCAGACGGACAATTTTGCGAGCGACGACAACCCCGTCTTCTACTACTTTCCCGGGCAACGGCGCGTGCGCCGGATGCCGTCGTACAACTACGATGCGCCGCAGATCGGCTTCGAGAGCCAGTATACGGTGGATGAGCCGTGGCTCTTCAACGGCAGCATCGATCGCTTCGATTGGAAGCTGGTAGGGAAAAAAGAAATCTACGTCCCGTACAACGATTTCGCGATGTACGACTTCAACAAAAAGATCGGCGAAGTATTCAAGCCCGATCAGATCGATCCGTCGGCGCGCCGCTACGAATTGCATCGGGTCTACGTGGTGGAGGCGACGCTCAAGCCGAATATGCGGCACATATCGCAGAAGAAGGTGCTCTACCTCGACGAGGACACCTATCTGGCGTTGGCGGGTGAGGATTACGACGCGCAAGGAAAGCTCTGGAAGACGAAGGAAAGCTATCCGATTCCGATCTGGGAGTTGGGCGGCACTTGCGACGTTGAACCCTTCTCGCAATACAACTTAACCACCAGCCGTTACGTGGCGGATCAAAACATCGTCGGCGCCGGACAGGACGTCCAATATTTCGAGTCCTCCAGCGCGCCGACGTTCCGACCGGATTACTACACGCCCCAGAATCTCAGCGCCATCAGCGAACGCTGATATGCGGCGAGGGCCCGCCGATCCGCGACGATCGACGGGCCACGACGACTAGAGGAAAATCCATGAATACAAAAGCGGTTCGCGCATCGGTATCCGCTGCGCTGATGGGGCTGGGCATGGGTGCCGTTTCGGCCAATTCGTATGGTTACGACTTTACGACCGGACTCGGTGATTTGCATGGCTCGTGGGTGACGAATTTAACGGCAGGCGCCGGCATTCGCACCAAGAACCCGAGCTGTTCGCTCACGGGCGACCCCAACTCGTACGGCTGCGGCGCCGCGGCCAATGTCAACCAGTGGGGCTCCAGCGATAACGGCGATCTGAACTATAAAAAAGGGCAGCCCTTCAGCTAATACATCAGCGCAACGAGCGAGTTGCTGCTGACGATGCCGAGCGAAGGCTACAAGTTCATGATCCGCGGCACCGCGATGTACGACTTCTTGGTCGGCGACACTGCGAGAACGCCGCTGTCGAGCGCTGCGCTGGCGCAAGTCAAATACCCGGTGCAGTTGCTCGATCTTTGGGGTGAGAAGGACTTCGCGCTCAACGGGCGCGAGGCTCACGTGCGACTGGGCAATCAGGTGCTCAACTGGGGCGAGAGCTATTTCGCGTCCGGCGGGATCAACCAAACGAACTCCGTCGACATTCAAAAGCTTCTCATCCCGGGAACGCAGCTGAAGCAGGCACTCTTGCCTGCGCCGATACTGAGTTTTGCCGCGGGTCTGACGCGCGGATTGAGTACCGAGGCCTACTACCAGTTCCAATGGAACGGGAATCGCTACCCGCCTGTGGGCACTTACTGGTCCGTCGGCAACAGCTTCGGGCGCGGCGCCGTCGCAGGTACCGCGAGCACCACGAACGGGAACGCGGCCGGTGTCGACGCGGGCACCATCGCCGGAGCGAACAGCGGTAATGCGGCCACACTGGCGGGCATCAATACGGGATTGCTGAATGGACAGTATGCCGGCCCGCCATATAACTCCATGGGCATATTGGTCAATACCGTTCTCCCGAACGAATACAAGCCGCAATTCGGTATTAAGTTCAACTACAGGCCGAAAGCGCTAGACGTCAATTTCGGCTTTTACTATGAGAACTATACGGACAAGTCGCCGGTTCTCTCAGGCCTCGCTAACGGCACCGGACAGTTTTCGTATCTGCAGAACCGGCAGTTGTTCGGCGTAAGTGCGAACTTTGGGCTCGGCGATTGGGCCATCGGTACCGAGCTTTCGTACCGTCCGCATGATGCCGTTGCGCTGTCCGGCTGCTTTGCGCCGAACGGGCCGCTCGATCTGAATACGAACGGCGTGTCCGGCATCAATTGCCAGCAGTGGATGGACATGAAGAAGTTTCAGTACGACATCAATGGGCAGCTTAGCCTGACGCGGAGCGAGTACCCATTCCTGAAGCTCATTCACGCAGACCAAGCGGTACTCACGGCGGAATTGACCTGGATTTACTACCCCGGTCTTAGCTCGAGCGGCGTCACACGCACGATCGACGGCCGGCCCGTGCATCAGGCGCCGGCGGCGGGGTACTTCACCTGGTTGAATAACGGATCGAGCCTGGGGTATCCGATCACGGCGGCAGCGGGGACGTCCAGTTCGGTCGGGGCAACCGTCGATTTCAACTGGACCTATGACGGTAGCGTGATACCGGGTTGGCAGATGACGCCCGGCGTGACCTTCACCGATGCGCTGTACGGTTACACGCCCACGTTCACCGGCAATTACCTCCAAGGCGCGAAATCGGTGAACGTCTATGTGTTGTTCAACCAGAACCCGGCCACCTGGCAAGCCGGCATCAACTATACGGCGTTCTTCGGCGGTCATGGCGGCGTGGGTCAGCCCTATGCCGACCGCAACTTCGTCGGGCTGTTCGCGACGCGTAACTTTTGACGCCGCGATGGCGGAAACGGCGCGCGAGCCCGCGCGCCGATACTTTTGAAGGATGGCTCCGTGCTTACTCGATTCGTCACTCGCCTCGAGAAACTCATCTTTGGTCACCGCGCGATCGTGCTGTCGGCGATCGTTGTCTTCACAGCTGTGATGGCGGTATTCGCGGTGCAGTTACGAATGGAGGCCGGCTTCGAGAAGCAAATGCCGATCGGGCACGAGTACATCGAGACGTTCAAGAAGTATCGCAACGATCTATTCGGTGCGAATCGCATCACGGTGGTCGTGCGCGCTCGGAACGGAAATATTTGGACGCCGCAGGGGCTGACCCGGCTCTATCAAGTGACGCAGGCGGTCACTTTTCTGCCGAACGTCGATCGCGGGGGCGTCGAGTCGCTGTGGACGCCCAATGCCTTTGTCAACGAGATCACGGAAGACGGCTTTCGCGCGAGCCCCATCATCGACGGCACCGTTACGCCGAAACAGCTGACACCGGCAATCGTCGCGCAGATTCGACAGTCCACTGTCGACGGAAATTATATCGGCACGCTCGTCTCGCATCGCGAAGACAGTGCGATGATCACGGCCGAACTCAACGAGCGCGACAGGTCGGGGAAGGTGCTCGACTACGTCGCATTCAATCGCTTGCTGGAGCAGAAGATTCGCAAGCCGTTCGAAGACGCCGGCTATGAAATCCAAATCATCGGCTTTGCCAAGCAGATCGGCGACATTGCGGACGGCGCCAGCGCCGTGCTCGATTTCTGCCTCATCGCGCTCGTCCTGACGGCGCTCGCGGTGTATTGGTACAGCCACTCTGTGCGCTTCACAGTGCTTCCAATCGTCTGTTCGCTGACGTCGCTCGTTTGGCAGTTCGGCACGCTGAAACTGCTGGGATTCGGGCTCGATCCGTTAGCGGTGCTCGTACCGTTTCTCGTCTTTGCCATCGGCGTGTCGCATGGGGTGCAGCAAGTCAACTACATCGTTCGCGAGCTCTCGCACGGCTATAGCTCGATGGAGGCCGCGCGCCGAAGTTTCAGCGGGTTGCTGGTGCCCGGGACGCTCGCGCTGATTACGGCGTTCGTCTCGTTCATCACGTTGTTGTCGATTCCGATCCCGATGGTGCGCGAGCTTGCGATCACGGCATCGCTCGGCGTTGCCTACAAGATCGTCACGAACTTGGTGATGCTGCCAGTCGCCGCGTCCTGCTTCAATTTCACCAAGGCGTATGCCGATCGCGCGCTCATGAAGCGCGAACGCCGCTCTGTGTGGCTGCGCGGTTTGGCTCGGGTAGCGCAGCCACGCAACGCCTATGTCGTCGTCGCTATCACGGCAGCTGTCTTCGCGCTGGCCGCGTGGCAGAGTCGGGATCGTGTCATCGGTACGTTGCAGCCCGGCGCGCCCGAGCTGCGGGCCGATGCGCGTTTCAACCGCGATGCGGTGTCGATTGCCAGCAACTACGACGTCGGCCTCGATTGGCTGACCATCGTGTTCGAGGCGAAAGGCGCGGCGTGCGACAACCCGTCGATCGGAATCGCCGAGGACGAATTCGCCTCGACGATGCGAAGCGAACCGGGGGTGGTCTCCGTTCAGTCATACCCCGGAATGCTGCGCACGTACAACGAGGGCTACAACGAAGGCAATCCGAAGATGAACGTCGTGCCGATCGATGCCGTGAACTACGCAGGATTGACCGCCGAGATCGGCCGCGTGAAAGGGTTTATGAACAAGGACTGCAGCATGACGGCGGTTCATCTGTTCCTGACCGATCATAAGGCCACGACGCTGAATCGGATTCTCGGCGACGTCAAGCAGTATCGCGCGACGCATCCCTACCATGGTCTGTCGATTCGGCTCGCCGCGGGCAACGCGGGTGTGCTCGCCGCGATCAACGACGAAGTCGCGCGCAGCGAGCTGCCGATGATGCTCTACGTCTATGCGGCGATTCTCGCGCTCGTGTTTTTCGCTTATCGCGATGTGCGCGCGATGATCGCGTGTTGCGCTCCCCTGACGGTGGCGACCTTCATCGGGTATTGGTTCATGAAGGAACTGCAGATCGGGCTAACCGTGGCGACACTGCCCGTGATGGTGCTCGCGGTGGGGATCGGCGTGGATTACGCGTTCTACATCTATAACCGGCTGCAATTGCACATGGCGAGCGGCCAGCCGATCGTGAAAGCGGTGGAGCACGCCATGCTCGAAGTGGGAGTGGCCACGATCTTTACCGCAATCACGCTCGCGATCGGTGTGGCGACCTGGAGCTTTTCGGCACTGAAGTTTCAGGCCGACATGGGCAAGCTGCTCGCCTTCATGTTCATCGTCAATCTCGTGATGGCGATGACGGCGCTGCCCGCGATTGCCGTCTTGCTGGAGCGTTGGTTCCCGCGCCGCAAGCCCGTGCGCGCCCCGGGCCTGCTGACCCACTGAGTGCCGGTCTCGATATCCGAGGTTTCACCATGATTAAAAAACTTCTCCTAGGCGCCGTGCTCGCCTGTTTTTGCGGGTTCGCTGTAGCCCAGACGGCCGGTAACGCATCAACACCTCTGAAGATCGAGCCTGCCCACGCTTGGGCCGATCCGACCCACGCCATGCTGCTCGATGTCGCGCACGCAGCTGGCCGCATCGTAGCGGTTGGCGAGCACGGCATCGTGCTGTTGTCCGACGATGGCGTCAGCTATCGGCAGGCCAAGCATGTGCCGGCATCGTCGACGCTTACTGCGGTCTATTTTGCCGATGCCGAACACGGTTGGGCGGTGGGGCAATGGGGGGTGATATTGGCTACCGCCGATGGTGGCGAGACGTGGACGCTGCAGCGATCGGACACGTCGATCGACCAGCCGCTCTTTTCGGTTTACTTCAAGGACGCTCGCCACGGGTGGGCAGTCGGCTTGTGGTCCTTAATGCTCGAGACCGAAGACGGCGGCCATACATGGACAGTGGCGAAGCTGCCGCCTCCGCCGGGCGCGAGCAAGGCGGATCGCAATCTGTTCCACATTTTCGCGGATCGCTCGGGCACGCTGTTTATTGCAGCGGAACAAGGCCTGGTGCTGCGCTCGCGGGATGGTGGCGCGAGTTGGGAATACCGGCAGACGGGCAACAAGGGCAGCTTGTGGACGGGCGCGTCGAGCGCCGACGGCACCGTCTTCGTGGGCGGCTTGCTGGGCCATCTCTATCGCAGCAGGGACGGCGGCGACACGTGGGAGGCAATCGATTCCGCCTCGACGGGCTCGATCACGAGTCTCGTGACGAATGGCGACCGCGTGCAGGGTGTCGGCTTGGACGGTTTCGTCATCAAAGGCACGAGTACCGCCGACCGATTCACGGCCCATCAAAGGCCCGATAGAGCGGCGCTGACCGGGCTCGTGGTCTCTCGGTCTGGCCGCGAGATTCTGCTGTCGAAGGACGGCATTCTAAAGCCGTAGTGATCGGCCTCAGTGATTTCCACGGGCGAGCGTCTGTCGAACGCGGCACCGGCGCCTCAAGAATGTGCATTTAATTGGAAGGATCTCTTCTTGCCATGAGCAAAACATCAGACGGACTCAGCGTCGCGCGCGGACGCGCTGCGACTCCCGGCTTGACCTCGCCCGGAGCCCTCGAAAAAGCGCTGTTACCGGACGAAGAGTACGACGTCGTGGTAGTCGGCGCGGGATTCGCGGGGCTTACCGCCGCGCGCGAATTGGGAACGAGGGGGTTGCGGGTGGCCATCGTCGAGGCGCGTGATCGAATTGGCGGACGCACATTCGTGGCTGAGCAAGGCGGTCAGAAATACGAAATCGGAGGGACGTGGATTCATTGGGGGCAACCGTATGTTTGGAATGAGCTTCACCGATATGGCCTGACCATCACCGAATCGTTGAGCGGCACACCGGACACCATGAGCGTGCTGACGTCCGAGGGCCTCAGCACGGATACGGCGGAATCGATCGGTAAGGAGATCGAGCAAGCGCTTGCCGCTTACTGCGATATCGACGGGTCACAGTGCCGAGTGGTTTTTGCCAACCCTCATGCGGCGTCGATCGAGCTGCTGTCGCGCTCGGACGAACTCAGCTTGGCCGATCGCCTCGCGGCGATGCCTTTACAAGGCCGTCAGCGCGATCTGCTTCTGTCATTTTTGACCATGAACGCCGCAACCGATCCCGCCAGAGGCGGATTTCACGACCAACTGCGTTGGTGGGCACTCGGCGAGTATTCGGCCGATTCGTTGCTGAAGCGACTGGGACGTTACAAGATCGCGGAAGGTACGTCCGCTTTGGCCTTGGCATTGCTGAAGGACTCGAACGCCCGTCTCGCGCTCGACGAGCCCGTCTCCCGCATCGATGTGGTTGACGGTATGGCTCGCGTTCGAACGAAGACGATGGAGATCAAGTGTAAGAGCGTCGTCGTGGCCGTGCCCTTGAATGTACTCGGCGATATCGATTTTGGTCCCGCGTTGTCGCCGGCGCGTGCCGCCGCGCATCAGGAACGCCATGTTTGCGCCGGCACAAAATTCATTGCCCGCGTCGATCGCAGTGTTGGCGCTTGGGTGGGGTTCGCGCCATTTCCCAATCCACTGACGATGGTCGTGGCTGATAGAGAAGTTGACGGGAAATCCGTGCTCGTGGGTTTTGGTCCGGATGAGGGCGTCAAGCTCGACGACATCCGTCAGATCGAGGCCGAACTGCGTAAGTTTCTACCGGAGATAGTCGTCGAGGAGGTATTTGCTCACGACTGGACGCAGGATCCCTACGCCAAGGGGGGATGGACGTGGTTCGCCCCTCGCCAGACTTCGCGCGTGCTGCCGGAATTGCAGACCCCCTTGCCGCCCCTGTTCTTTGCCAATACCGACTGGGCTAGCGGATGGCGAGGATTTATCGACGGCGCGATCGAAGACGGAATCCGTGGCGCCCGCAACGTCCTCTCGTTTCTTCGCTCGCCCCGCTGAGCGGCCCCTACAGCGTGCCCGAGCACGGCAATCCTAACCGTTATTCAAAGGAATCCCCATGAATCTGAACGATGCGATCGAAACATTGCAGACCCTATGCCGGAACGGAGACGCGCAAGCGGTTTACGAAGAAATGTTTGCGCAGGAGGCGGCGGTCTCGGGAGAGGGGGCGCCGGGCATCACTGTTGGCTGCGACTTGGTGTCCGCTCTGACGGAAATGCTGCAGGTGACGCCGTATTTATCGATTCGGGCTGTGCGAACCACCAAGCTTGGCGATGACTCGGCCGTCACTTGGCTCGAGTGGTCGTCACCGCCGGCGGAAGGCGAACCCGGAGAAACAATCAAATTCCGTTCGTTGACGGCTTGGCGCAAGCGCGGCGAGGTCTGGGTTATCGCGGCCGACATGTACGGGCTCGGCGCTTTCGACGAAGCTTGACCGGATATCCATCCTTGACCGAATTCCGAGGAAGAATCTATGCCGGAATCATCTACCGAACCGAACCAACACACGGGCCTCAAGCGCGACACCATCGGCTGGTTCAGCATCTTTTTAATGGTGATCACGACGAACGGCCCCTTGACCTCCATGGGCGGCGGCGTTCCGGCCAGCATTACGCTTGGCAACGGCATTGGGTTGCCCGGCTCCTACGTCATCGTCTGCGTCGTGTATCTGCTCTTTGCCGTCGGCGTTTGCGCGATGAGCCCTTATGTGGAGAATGGCGGGGCGTTCTATGCGTACATCACTAAGGGATTGGGTACGATTCCGGGCGTGGGAGGCGCTTGCATCGCGGTCTTATCGTACGTCACCATGCTGCTAGCCTGCTACGCGATGCTCGGGCACTTCATGAGCGTGGCGTTCTCTTCATTCGGCGTTGGCGTACCTTGGTGGGTTTGCGCAGGTGCCGCTGCCGTCGCGGCCCATTTGTTCTGTGTGCGCGGCATCGAGTTTAGCGGCCGATTGTTGCTGATTCTCATGCTTTCGGAGGTCGGCGTGATTCTCGCGGCCGATCTGCTCGAACTGCTGCGTGCGAGCCACGGCCAACACCCGCTGTCGTTGCTGCCGTTCGCTCCGCGCGCGGTCTTCACGCAGGGCTTCGGGCCGTCCTTGATCTTCGTGGTGGCATCCTTCATGGGCTTCGAGACCGCCGCCATATACTCCCAAGAGGCGCGCGAGGCGCAGCGCTCGGTGCCGCTCGCCATGTACGTCTCCATTGCATTCATAGGGGTGCTCTATGCGGGATCGATCTGGCTCATGCTGAACCACTTCGGCATGGCGGATGCGGTCGGCGTGGCGGCCAGCGATCCAGGAGGGATGTGGCTTTCGATGTTCTCGGTGTTAGCCGGGCATACGGCCGCGAAGATCGGTTCCGTGCTCGTCATGACCAGTCTTTTTGCGGCCGTGCTAAGTTTCACGAACGTGGTGGCGAGGTATTGGCACGCGTTGGCGGTTCGAGGTCTCGTCTGGCGCGCGTTGTCACGCACGCACCTGCGGCATCAATCTCCGCACGTCGCCTCAGCGGCAACGATGGTTATCTCGGTTAGCTTGATCTTGCTTTGCGCCAAGGCGGGGCTCAATCCCATGCTCCAGGTATTGCCTTGGGCGAGCGTCCCGTCCGCCGTTGGCGTCCTCGCTTGCCAAGCGCTCGCCGCGATCGCGGTGGTGGTGTTCTTTCGGCGCAACCGCACCGGCGTCTCGCTCTGGCGAGCCCTGGTCGCCCCGGCCTTCAGCGCCATCCTCTTGTTGTTTTTCCTCTGGGAAATGATCGTTCATGTCGAACTCCTATCGGGCTTATCCGCTGGGCTGAGTTATGCCATGGCCGTGAGCGTTTTGTTGGCCGGCGTGCTGGCCTCGTCATATGCAGTCGATCTTCGTCGTCGCTCGCCGAAGCGATATGCGCAACTGTCGGATCTGGTGCGTCTGCGTTGAGGGCGATAAACGGTGAATACACAATCAAAGCAGGCGGTCGACTGACCGAGAACAAATATGAGTATCCGCACGGGGTTGACTTGGACGATCGGCGCATTCGTCGTCCTTATTCTGATGGTGATTGCGATCGGCTATGGCGTTTCGAAGTTCGCGCGCGATGGCTTGCTCGGCATCGAGCAAACCTCACAACGCATCGCGACGCTCAAGACCAGTTCCGAAAAGCTGCTGAAAGTGAGATTGGCGCTAGGGAGCTACGAAACACTGTTCAGCGTGGGCCAGCAGAGCGAGACATTGCTAACCGACGCACGCAACCTGCTGGCCGAGTCCAACAAGAACTTCGAAGCCTATGCCGGCGGCCCGTTTCAGACCGACGCCGAGCGCGCACTCGCTCAAGCCGTCGTGCATGCGCGCGCGGAGCTGGTGACAAAAGCGATCGAGCCGGAGTTCGCGGCGCTCGATGGCGGCGACGTCAATGCGTTCCGCGATATCGAGGGGCGGACCGCGGGCGCATCCTATGGTGTGTATGCCAAGGCCATCGACGCACTCGAGGCCCTGCAAAACGAGGATGCCTTGCGCAAAACCGAAACGGTCGGCGAGCGTTTCCGCTTAGCGACCATCATGTTCGCCGCGATCGGCGCACTTTCCATCGTCGTCGGGATGATCGCACGCGCAAGCCTATCCGCCGCGGTAATCCGTCCTGTCAATCAGACGATCGTGCATTTCGAGCGCATCGCGTCGGGCGATCTCACGATGGGCGTCATCGGAAGCTCTCACGGCGAGATGGGGCAGTTGCTTCGGGCGCTAGGGAAAATGCGTGCGAGCCTGGTCGATACCGTGGCGAAGGTGCGCGGCAGCAGCAACGAAATCGCTTGCGGCGCGAAAGAGATCGCTTCCGGCAACGTCGACCTGTCGCGCCGGACGTCGCAGCAGGCCGCCGCGCTGGAGGTCACGGTGGATAACGTCGAACAACTGTCGTCAGCAGTCAGCCGGAACGAGGACAGCGCCAAGGAAGCAAATCGGCTAGCTCAAGGTGCGCTGCAGATAGTCGTCCGCGGTGGCCAGGTCATCGAGCAGGCAATCTCCGTGATGGACCGCGTGACCGAATCGTCGCGCAAGGTCAAGGAGATTACGGGAATGATTGAGGGCATCGCGTTTCAGACCAACATTCTGGCGCTGAATGCGGCGGTGGAGGCGGCGCGCGCGGGCGAGCAGGGCCGCGGCTTCGCGGTGGTCGCGACCGAAGTGCGCCATCTCGCGCAGCGTTCTGCAACGGCTGCGAAGGACATCAAAGGGTTGATCGACGAGGCGGCTTCGCACGTGGAGCAAGGCACGTCGTTCGTTCAGCTGGCGGGCGGGGCGATGAGCGAAGCGAGGGGAGCCGTCGAGCATATGACGGGAATCATGGCAGAGATCGAAGGCGCCGCCGCCGAGCAAAGTTCAGGCATCGCGCAGGTGAACCAAGCCATTTCGCAGATCGACGATGTGACGCGAAGCAATGTGGCGCTCGTCGAGCAGGCCGCTGCCGCGGCGAAGTCGCTGGAACAGCAGGTCGAGCTTCTGCGTCACGCTGTCGGCACGTTCGCGATCGAAGCCTAGTATTCGCCGGCGGGAAATCCCGGCGCCGAGAGGCCCCGCCCGCCGCAACAGCGCGTGGTCATCTATCAGATCAAGCAGTGCTCGAATACGGTGCACGATGTGAAGAGGCGCTGCTCGCAAAATACCGATTCGGCCGCATTGACTTGCATCAGCGCGACGTAACGGTTCAACCCGTCGCAGCCGACGATCGCGAAGACGCTTCCATCGGGCCCGTTGGCGAATCGCTCGTCGCCCTCCATAACGTCCACGTTGTCGTGAAGTCCGCAGAATCGAGCGTTCTCCACCACATTCCACACATGCGGGAGCCGCAGAACGATGTCGAGCACGTCCTCGGAAATTGAAATGATCGCGGCGTGAGCATTGTCGCAGCGGTCGAACCATCCGGCTTCGCCGGTTGGCTCGGCCCGAATCGCCGCGACGGCGTACAGCAGCATGGGCGTAGTTTCGACAGACATAGGCCGTGACATCGGTTCGCAATGACGGGACACCGAACGAGCGGTGGCGAGATTCTCGATCACTATTGAACGGCCCGCCCTAAGCCTGCATAGAGCCCAGGATCTCTTCTTCTCAATCGATACGCGGCGGACACGCCCGATGCGCCGATCGCGAGCAGGAAGTACGGAAACAGCGCGACGAGCTTCGAATCGGAGCCGCTCAAAACCGACAAATTGCGAATCACGAGCACGAGGCAGGCACCCAGTGCGATGACGCTGACAGCCGGGGCGATGAGCCGATGCATGAGCCCGGCATCGCGATGATCGCGGGCAAAAAACACGATGACCGACGCAGCCACGAGCATCTGCACGGCGATGATGCCGATCGTCGCGAGGGCGCTCATCCACGAGAAGACGATGGCGAACGGGTCGAGGCGCAGCAGGGCGGATCCGATGACGATCACGAGAGCAATGAGCGTTTGCAGCTTGCCGGCCACGTCCGGACACTGATAGGTGGGGCACGTGTGGCCGAGTTTGCTCCAGAGCACGCCTTCCCGGCCCATTGCATAGAAGTACCGCGTGATGGTGTTGTGGAACGAAAGAATCGCAGCGAAAAGGCTCGTCACGAGCAGGACGTTCATCGCATCGGTGGCGACCCTGCCGAGCAGCTTGTCGCTCATCGCGAACCAGAGGTTGGCGGGGTCCTTCGTCGCCTGCGCAACGATCTGATGCTCGCCCCATGCTTCGACAATGGCCCACGCGGAGAACGCATAGAACGCCATGATGAGGATCACGGCCAGGTAGGTGGCGCGCGGGATGGTGACTTTGGGATTGCGCGCTTCCTCCGAAAAGATGGCCGTGGCTTCGAACCCCATATAGGAGCCCAGAACGAAGACGAGGGCGGTGCCCAATCCGGGGCTAAAGACGGCTGCGGGGCTGAACGGCTTCGCACTGAATCCGCCGGGCCCGCCGCCTTTCACGACGATCGCGAGATCGAGCAGGGTGACGATGGCGATCTCGCATATCATCAGCATCCCGAGCAGCCGGCCGCTGAACTCGATGTGCCGTGCGCCGCAGAAGTGGACGATGGCGATGCAGGCGAGCGCGAAAGCCCACCAGGGGATGTCGATCCCGTAGTGCTGCGCAATGCCGTTATTGAGGAAGAAGCCGAACATGCTGTAGATCGCAATCTGCACCGCGTTGTAGGCGGCGATTGCGACGAAGGCGCCGCCGACGCCCAGCGGCGCGCCGAGCCCGTTGGCGATGTACGCATAGAACGCACCGGCGTTCGAGATATGCCGGCTCATGGCCGCGTAACCCATGCTGAAGATCAGGTACATCACGCCGGCCAGTACGAAGGCGCCCGGTACGCCCGCTCCGTTGCCCAAGGAAAAGGCGGCAGGTGTCGCGCCTACCATGGCGGTGAGCGGCGCGGCGGCAGCCACGACGAAGAAGACGATTTGAGGCAGTCCGACAGCGTTCTTGCTGAGCCCCTCATGGGGCTGGCTGGAGATTTCGTTCATAGGTCACCCTGGAAATCGGATCGCGCTCGAGTCTCGGCGATCGCGGCGGGACTACTGTACGGCGGCCAAATTCCGGATGTTGTCCGCTATCGGCAATCCGTGTCTGCGTCCGAGTTAGGGCTTACCCGGGAGCGGCTTGCTCGACGAGCCGCCGCTTGTCATGCGCGCGGGGTCTGCGACGGCAGTTCGTGGAAGTGTTGCTGATAGTAGGAGGAAAAGCGTCCGAAATGGCAGAAGCCGAACTGCGCGGCGACGTCGCCGATACGAACGCTGGGCGGGGTCGTCATCAAGAATCGGCGGACGGCATTCAATCGGATCGATCGGAGATACGCGGTAGGCGTCGTGCCCGCGACGTTCTGAAAGCTGTACTGCAGCGTCCGGCGACTGATCTTCAAGCGATGGCAGAGGTCTAGGACGGTTAACACATCGTCGTCGCTGTCGAGCGCGATCTCTTGGCTCTTGCGAACGATGTAGCTCTGTGTCGACATATGCGGCAGCGTCGGGCTTCCCTCGTCATCCGATTGAACGAGACTCAACACGATCCCTATCACGCTGTGAGCGAGCAACTTCTCGTCGAATGCCTCGCGGTTGACGAGCGATTCGTCGTCCAAAGCCATGTGGAGCACATCTTGAAGATCGTGGACGGCCGCTCGATAGCGCGGCGGCGACACCGGGAGCACCGGTTGCGCGAGGATGCGTTCGGGCAACTGGGAAAGCGCCGCATGCTCGGGGTCGTCGGTGACCGCTCGGTCGATCGTAAACGCGATGACGTCGGTATCGCAAGGCAAATGGACCACGAACTCCTCGCCGCCGCGCAGCGTCAACAGGCTGGGCAAACTGACGGCGCGGCCCTGTACGAAGGGCGCGACGGC
>JBQCDS010000540.1:0-8370 GCA_051961035.1 Trinickia sp.
TCTCTGCTTTAGTCGGCGTCTTACTCGCACCTGAGCACGGTTTCGCGCCGACGCGCTCGAACGAATTCCTGCTGCGTCACAAGAGCACGTCGCGCGCCGAGTACGACCGGGCTTGGCGCTTGGCTGAAACGCGCCGCTGCTTCGACATACTGTTCTTCAACGAGCGCGAGGAGTTGACCGAAGGCGGACGCTCGAATGTCTTCGTCAAGCTGGACGGGCACTGGTATACACCGCCGCTGTCGGCCGGCCTATTGCCGGGCGTCATGCGGCAAGTGTTGCTCGAGGACGCAGCGATGCAGGCGCGCGAGCGGACGCTGACGCAAGCCGAGTTGCTAAGGGCCGAAGCACTCGTCATCTGCAACGCGCTGCGCGGCGCGTTGCCCGCGCGCATCGTACGTAGCGCGCAGGCATAGGCATTGGCTTAGTCGGAAGCGCGCCGTTATCCCCACGTCCTGCTACCGATTTGCGCGATGTGGAGAGCGCCCGGGGCGCCGCCGGGGCATGCGCGCCGGCCCCGCTGACGGCTTTTTTAGAACACATGCTCCGGCCCAGGAAACGAGCCGGCCTTCACGGCCTTCACATAGGCCTCGACGGCGGCGCCGATGCTGGGCGCACCGGCCATGAAGTCCTTCACGAAGCGGGCCGGTTTGCCGGGGAAGACGCCGAGCATATCGTGCAGCACGAGCACTTGGCCCGAGCAGTCGACGCCGGCGCCGATGCCGATGGTCGGAATCGCGACTGCGTCGGTGACGCTTGCGGCAACAGCCGGGGGCACGGCTTCGAGCACGATCAGCTGAGCGCCCGCGTTTTGCACCGCCAGCGCATCGCGCAGCAATTGCTTCGCGCCTTCCTCCGTCCGGCCCTGCACCTTGAAGCCGCCGAACGCATGCACCGCTTGCGGCGTGAGGCCGACATGCGCGCAGACGGGCACCGACCGTTCGACGAGAAAACGAATCGTCTCGGCCAGCCATTCGCCGCCTTCGATTTTCACCATTTGGGCACCGGCGCGCATGACCTCGACGGCACTCGCGAACGCATCGGCGGGTGTGCCGTAAGTGCCGAACGGCAAGTCGGCGACGATGAGGCCGCGCGGTTGCGCACGTGCCACGCAGGCCGTGTGATAGCCGATGTCGGCAAGCGTGACCGGTAACGTCGTCGTTTGCCCTTGCACCACGTTGCCGAGGGAATCGCCGATCAACAGCACGTCCACGCCTGAGCGATCGAGCAGCGATGCGAAACTTGCGTCGTAGCACGTCAGCATCGCGATCTTTTCGCCCGCCTCGCGCATGGCTTGCAGTTTCGGCACCGTGATCTTCGGCCGATTGGATTCCTGCAAATAGGTCATGGAAAATCTCGCAGTCGGAAGTCGGAAATCGGAAGGAAACAAAAATGGCGCGAGTGCGCGGCCGGAGCGGATATTAAAGCGCTTTGACGAAGCTTGCCTTGCGTCCGCGCATCGTTTCGATGTGCTCGATCAGCAGCGCGAAATCCGCATCGGAGCCGAGCGGATTCAGGTGCTCGGTATTGACGGTCAGCACGGGGCTGCCGTCGTAGTGGTAGAAGAACTGATCGTACGCTTCGCTCAGTTGGCGCAGATACGCTTCGGAGATCCGTGCTTCCTCCGCCCTTGCACGCTGATTCACGCGCGCGAGCAAGGTGGCCGGGCTCGCCTGCAAATGGATGACGAGGTCGGGTACCGCCGTGTCGAGCGCCGCGATGCGCTCGGTCAGCCGTTGGTACAGGTGCCATTCGTCGTCCTCGAGCGTCAGGCGCGCGAAGATCGCACTTTTTTGCGGAATGAAATCGGTGACGAGCGCATGCCCTTGCATGAGCAGTTCGGCCGTTTGGCGACCCTCTTCGGCACGTTGCAGCGCGAATTGGAGTTCCGTCGGCAACGCATAACGCGGCATATCGCCGTAAAAGCGCGCCAGAAAAGGATTGGCTTCCGGCCGCTCGAACAGCGTGCGCATCGGCCAGCGTTCGGCGAGCCGCTGCGCGAGCGACGTCTTGCCCGCGCCGATCGGCCCTTCGATCGCAATATAGCGGTGCGGGGCACGCAAATCGGGTGCCGTCACCGTCACGGGCGGAGCGTTCATCGTCGACATCAGGCTTTACCGCCCTGGGTAGCGGCGAGCACATCGACCATCGCGCAGCGGCACGTTTTCACTTTCTCGATGCGCTGGTGGGTGACGCTCGGCAACAGCGCATCGGCGCGGCCGTGACCGGGAATCGCGATGTCGGGATCGATCTCGACCAACGGCACCAGCACGAATGCGCGCTCGAACGCGCGCGGATGAGGGATGACGAGATCGGGCTCGTCGATGCGCGAATCGCCATACAGGACGATGTCGAGATCGAGCGTGCGGGGCGCGTTGCGAAAAGGCCGCTCGCGGCCGAAGTGATGCTCGATTCGATGGCACAGCGCGAGCAGGGCGGGTGCGCTCATCGACGTCTCTAGCTTCACGACGAGATTGTAATAATCGTCGCCGCCCGCATCGATCGGCGCCGTGCGGTAAAGGCTCGACTTCGCGAGCACGGTGATGGCGTGCTGTTGGGCGAGACAGACAACCGCATCCTTCAGGGATTGGCGAGCGTCCCCGAGGTTCGCGCCTAAACCGAGATAAGCAACCGTCATGGTATGGCTTCCTACGACTTCTTGACTTGTCGTTCGGCGGCGACGCACCGCCGAACGGGCAGTCCTCTTGCGGGCTTTGCGCGTCAGCCGCATCGGCCGGCTGCGCCTCGCCGCTCTTGCGGCTGCGCCCACCGCGACGCCGCCGCTTGCGCGGCGCGGCCGCCCGGCCGCCTTGCGACAGGAGCGCTTCGCGTTCGGCGGGGCTGCCTTCTAGGAACGAAGACCACCATGCGCCGATCGCGGGATCGAGATCGCCCGATTCGCACCGTAACAGGAGGAAATCATAACCCGCTCTAAATCTTTGGTGTTCGATGAGCTTTAACGCGCTGCGGCCCGAGCGCTTTTCGAGGCGCGCCTGCAAGCCCCAAATCTCGCGCATGTCGGCCGAGAAGCGTTTGTGGATCGCGAGCTTCTCGGTTTGCATATCTATCACGTCGTCCATCGCGTGATGCAGCGCGGGCACCGGATATTCGCCGTTCGCTTCATATTGCTGCGCGCGTTGCTGCACGTCGTGCCACAGCAGCGTCGCGAACAGGAACCCGGGCGAGACGCCCTTGCCGGCTTTCACGCGCGCGTCGGTGCTGTTCAAGGCGAGCGTGACGAACGATTCGCCATGCGGCTGTTCGAGCACGACGTCGAGCAGCGGCAGCAAGCCATGGTGCAGGCCTTGTTTGCGAAGCTGCTTCAAGCAGGCCAGCGCATGACCCGACAGCAACAGCTTGAGCATTTCGTCGAACAGCCGCGCGGCCGGCACATTGTGGATCAGATCGGCCAGCGGCTTGATCGGCTCGCGCGTGGCTTCGTCGATTTCGAAGCCGAGCTTGGCCGAGAAACGCACGATGCGCAGCATCCGCACCGGATCCTCGCGGTAGCGCGTGACCGGATCGCCGATCATCCGCAGAAGGCGTGCGCGGATATCGCCCATGCCGTTGTGGTAATCGAGGACCGTTTGCGTCGCCGGGTCGTAGTACATCGCGTTGATCGTGAAGTCGCGCCGTGTCGCGTCTTCGTGCTGCTCGCCCCAGACGTTGTCGCGCAGCACGCGGCCGCTCGCGTCGACGGCATGCGTGCGTCGATCGAGTTCGTCGCGGCGCAGCCGCTTGGGGGGCGCTTCGGCGGCCGGCAGCCCCGGGGCGTCCCCCAACGGGGCATCCTTCGGGGCATCCACCAGCGCGCGGAACGTCGAGACTTCGATGATCTCTTGCCCGAACTGCACATGCACGATCTGGAAACGCCGGCCGATCAGTCGGGCC
Organism: Trinickia sp.; assembly: GCA_051961035.1. GTDB lineage: Bacteria > Pseudomonadota > Gammaproteobacteria > Burkholderiales > Burkholderiaceae > Trinickia. The sequence continues at coordinate 3,889 of JBQCDS010000540.1, forward strand.
CGACGAAACAGCCGCTGCACTTGTTCGGGCGTGGCGTCGGTGGCGACGTCGAAATCCTTCGGGGCGATGCCGAGCAGCAAGTCGCGCACGGCGCCGCCGACGATGAACGCGCGGAACCCCGCTTGCTGCAAGGTATCGGTCACGCGCACGGCGTTGCGCGAGATCAGCGTGGGATCGATGCCGTGGATATCGGACGAGATGATCACGGGCGCATCGGGCCCGCCGGCGCGCTCGCGCTTCTCGGGCCGGGCCTTCTTCCGGGCCGGTTTCGCGGCGCTTTCGTGCGCCGCGGCGTCGAGCACGGCAGCTTCTTCGGCGAGGGAATCGTCCCCCGAGGGGGCGGCCATATTCGTGTCTTGGCCGAGCAGCTTGCGGATGAGTTTCTTGATCACGACGGTTGGAAAAGATCGAAGATGCGCCAGCCCTTTGCTTGCGCGTGTGCGCGCAGCGTGGCGTCGGGGTTCGTCGCGATCGGATCGGTGACTTTCTCGAGCAGCGGAATGTCGTTGTGCGAATCGCTGTAGAAGTAGCTGCGTTCGAAATCGGTCAAGCGCTTACCGAGCGAGGCGAGCCAAGACTCGACGCGCACGATCTTGCCTTCGCGATAGCTGGGTGTGCCGGTGCCGCGCCCCGTGAATGGCGAGTGCGGCTGGCCGTCGGTGGTTTCGACTTCGCAGGCGATCAGCGTTTCGACGCCGAACGCGTCGGCGATCGGGCGTGTGATGAATTCGTTGGTCGCCGTCACGATGCAGCATAGGTCGCCCGTGTCCTGGTGCTCGCGCACGAGCTCGAGCGCGGCGGGCGTGAGGGCGGGCTTGATCACTTCATGCATGAACTGCTCGTGCCACGCGGCCAGTTCGGCGCGCGAGCGATGCGCGAGCGGCGCGAGAATCGTCTCCAGATACGCATGGATGTCGAGTTGGCCGCGCTTGTAATCGGCATAGAAGCGATCGATGTCACGCAAGTACGTTTCGGCATCGACGATGCCGAGCTTCACGATGAAGCGACCCCATTCGTGGTCGCTGTCGGTCGGGATGAGCGTGTGATCGAGGTCGAAGAGTGCGAGGTTCGTCATGAGTGCGCATTTTACTTGAAGCGGCTCGTTGCGGCCGGAGAGCCTTCGGAATCGGCATCGGCGGCCGGCAAAGCGAGCATCGTGCGCAACAGCGGCAGCGTAATCGCGCGCTTTTGCTCGAGGGAGAAACGGTCGAGCGCATCGAGCAGCGCCATCAGGCTTGGCATGTCGCGCCGAAAGTGCGTAAGCAGATAGGCGGGCACGTCGTCGGCCAGCGCGATGCCGCGTTCCTTGGCCGCGTGCTTGAGCACGGCGCTCTTGCGCTCGTCAGGCAGCGGGGCGAGATGAAACACGAGGCCCCAGCCCAAGCGCGTGCGCAGATCCTCTCGCACGGCGAGCCCGAGCGGCGGCGCGTTGCCGGTGGCAACGAGCGCGCAGCTCGGGTGCGCGCGCACCTCGTTGAAGAGGTTGAAAAGGGCGATTTGTTGGGCGCCCGAGAGCTTGTCGCAGTCGTCGACTGCGTAAATCGCCACGCTCGGATCGAACGTGAACGCCGCCAGCGCGCTTTGCGGCCCGAGGAAGCACGCACGGCCCGGCGCCGCGCTATGGACGAGCGCCGAGAGCAGATGGCTGCGGCCGCTGCCGCTCTCGCCCCACACGTAGAACGTGCGGTCCGCGAGCGGGCCGGAGGCCAGAGCGCCCTCGAGCTCGGCAAGCCGAGCGACGAGTTCCGCATTGGCCCCGGCGAAGAAATTATCGAACGTCGACGGCGGCGGCGTGCCGAGGTCGAGCGTCAGTTGGCGATGCACAGTCACGATACGAAACGATGTTTGAACAGAGCTTACCGGTCAATTCTTGTACAGCGCGCTCGCGAGGTAGCCGCGCCGCACTTCGCGCAGAGCGGTGGACAAGATCGCGCTCACAGGCAGCGCGAGCAGCACCCCGAAGAAGCCGAACAACTGGCCGAACGCCAACAACGCGAAAATCACCGCGAGCGGATGCAGCCCGATGCGCTCGCCGACGAGGCGCGGCGTGAGGAACATGCTTTCGATGATTTGCCCGATCCCATAGACGATCGCGACGGCGACGAAACCGTAGACGGTCCCGAACTGCAGCAGTGCCGCCAGCAGCGCGAGCACCAGGCCTGTCGCGAAGCCGACGTACGGGATGAAGACGGCCAGCCCCGTGAAGATGCCGACCGGCAGCGCGATCTCGAAGCCGGCGATCGTCAGCCCGATGCCGTAAAACACGGCCAGCACGCCCATCACGAGCAGTTGACCGCGCAGATACTGCGACAGCGTGCGATCCATTTCGACGGCGAGCTCGAGCGTTTTGGGCAACCAGCGCCGCGGCACGATCGACGCCAAACGCGCGAGCATCGTGTTCCAGTCGTAGAGCGGGTAATAGAGCACGAGCGGCACCATGACCACATCGCCTATCACGGTGATCATGACGTTGCCGCTCGTGCGCAGCGATTTCCACGCCGCGAGCGCCACGGTTTGCGCGCTGCCTTCGAGCTGGGTCGTCAGCATATCGCGCAGGCTCGAGAAATCGAAGACGTCCCCGTAGCCCAGCAGCGTGAGCTTGGGCTGTAGCCAATCGTGCAGATGCGAGATCAGCCCGGGTATTTGTGCCTTCAGCTGGGGCCCTTCCTTCTGGACGACCGCGAACACGAGCAACGCCAGCAGCGACACGACGAGCGCGAACACGAGCATCATCAGGAGCGCCGCAATGCCGCGCGGCACGCGATGGCGCACGAGCCAGGCGACGCCGGGCTGCAGAATGTAGGCGAGTATCGCGCCGAGCAGGAACGGCGTCAGCACGGGGCTGAGCAGCCACAGCAAGATGCCGAGGCCTAGCGCGACGGCGCTCCAGAACAGCGCTTGGCGCTGGTAGGGCGTGAGAATCGGTGAATTCTGCGACAAAGGCGTTTCCCGGTCAGCATCGGTTAAAATCGCATTTTACCGACCTTCTCGCCCTTCCCCATGAATCAACCGAAATCCGCGCCGGACGCCAACGCTGGCGCCCAGGGTCTGTCGTATCGTGACGCCGGCGTCGACATCGACGCAGGCGATGCGCTCGTCGACGCCATCAAGCCCTTCGCGAAGAAAACGCTGCGCGAAGGCGTGCTAGGCGGCATCGGCGGATTCGGCGCGCTGTTCGAAGTGCCGAAGAAGTATCGCGAGCCCGTGCTCGTATCGGGCACCGACGGCGTCGGCACGAAGCTGAAGCTGGCGTTTCATCTGAACAAGCACGACACGGTGGGCCAGGATCTCGTCGCGATGAGCGTGAACGACACCCTCGTGCAGGGTGCCGAGCCGCTGTTCTTCCTCGATTACTTCGCCTGCGGCAAGCTCGACGTCGAGACGGCCGCGACGGTCGTGAAGGGTATCGCGCAAGGCTGCGAGCTGTCCGGCTGTGCGCTGATCGGCGGCGAGACGGCCGAGATGCCCGGCATGTACCCCGACGGCGAGTACGATCTTGCCGGTTTTGCCGTCGGCGCCGTGGAAAAAAGCAAGATCATCGACGGCAGCACGATCGCCCCGGGCGACGTCGTGCTGGGCCTGGCTTCGAGCGGCATTCACTCGAATGGCTTTTCGCTCGTGCGCAAGATCATCGAACGCGCGAACCCCGATATGGCGGCCGATTTCCATGGCCGTTCGCTCGCCGACACGTTGATGGCCCCGACGCGCATCTATGTGAAGCCGCTGCTGGCGTTGATGCAGAAGATCACTGTGAAGGGGATGGCGCACATCACGGGCGGCGGGCTCGTCGAGAACATCCCGCGCGTGCTGCGCGACGGGTTGACGGCCGAACTGCAACAATCGGCTTGGCCGATGCCGCCGCTATTCACGTGGTTGCAGCAGCATGGCGGCGTGGCCGATGCGGAGATGCATCGCGTGTTCAACTGCGGTATCGGGATGGCTGTCGTCGTCGCGGCGGACGTTGCCGACGATGCCGTGCGCGAATTGTCCGCGGCCGGCGAGCAGGTGTGGAAGATCGGCGTCGTGCGTGCGAGCAAGGAAGGCGAGGCGCAGACGGTGGTGGTTTGACCGATGCCGTAAGCGCCGCTGCGGCGCTCGCTTGATGTTTCGCAACTTTAAAAAGCCGCTTGGTGCAGAGCCAAGCGGCTTTTTTGTGCGCGCAAGGGCGCGCTCGCTGCGAATACCGAGGGCCTACGTGCTTCCCGATAAAAGGGACGTTAGCGCAGGCTAGTCCCGCTTGTTGCGGTTCACGATCGCTTCCACCGCACGCAGCGCGTCATCCGTCGCGCTCGGCGCGCAACAATCAATGACGATCCGCTCGGGCATCGAGCGTAGCCACGTCAGTTGCCGCTTGCAGAGCTGGCGGGTGGCGAAGATGCCCTTGTCGCGCATCGTCGCGTAATCGATCGCCCCCTCGAGATACTCCCACGCTTGCCGATAGCCGACGCAGCGCATGGATGGCAATCCCGGATCCAAATCGCC
>JBQCDS010000541.1:0-5703 GCA_051961035.1 Trinickia sp.
GCAAAGAACGACGAACAAGATCGCGAACACCATGACGATGCCGGATTTGTTGAGCAGTCGCCACGTTTTGGCCGCGTAGGCGGCGGGCCCGCGCGGATCGGGTTGCGTTAGGGTTTGAGGTTGGTGCATGGTCTCGTCTCTTTCGGTGCCGCACGGGTGCATCAGGGGCACACGCGCGGCCAAACAAACAATCAGGACTGCTTAGGTTTCAATGAACTCACTGCGGCAGGGCAAGTTTGATCAACTGATCGGGGCTCGCCTCGGCCTTGGGCAGGTCGCCTACGATGCGGCCTTCCTTCATGACGATGATGCGATCCGCTACGCCGATGACTTCGGCCAAATCGCTCGAGACCATCAGCACGGTGCGGCCCGCCTCGGCCAAGCCGTAAAGCAGCTCGTAGATCTGCGCCCGCGCGCCGACGTCAATGCCGCGCGTAGGCTCGTCCATGACGAATACGTCGATGTTCTCGGCCAGCCAGCGCGCCAAGATGACTTTTTGCTGGTTGCCGCCCGAGAGCGTGCCGATCGCCGTATCGCCGTCGCGCGTCTTGATCGACAGCTTCTCGATATATTCGGCGGTGAGCTCGCGCTCGCGCCGTTCGTCGAGCAGCCAGCTCGCGAAGCTCGAATGGCGCCGGGCGCTGATGTTCAGGTTGTCGGATACCGAGGCGATCGCGACGATGCCTTCTTGCTTGCGGTCTTCGGGGCACAGCGCAATGCCCGCGCGCACCGCGTCGCGCGGCGTCGAGAATCGCATGCCGCGGCCGTCGAGTTCGATCTCGCCCTCGCTCGGCCGCACCGCGCCGCACACGAGTTTCATCAATTCCGACCGGCCCGCGCCGACTAGCCCGAAAAAGCCCAGGATCTCGCCTTTGCGCGCGCTGAACGAAGCGGGCTCGCTGAGCCCCGGCCCGAGTAGCCCCTTCGCTTCGATGCGTACGTCGCCGACGGCCCGCGCGCGGTATCCGTAGACGTCGCGGATCGAGCGGCCGACCATCGAGCTGATCAACCGATCGCGATCCAGGCCGTCGACAGTCTCGAACGTTTCGATGGAGTGTCCGTCGCGGAACACGGTAACGCGGTCGCACAGCTCATAGACTTCGTCCATGCGATGCGTCACGTAGACGATCGCGCGACCTTCCTCACGCAGGCCGTTGATGATCTTGAACAACTGCTTGGTTTCGCGAGCCGAGAGCGAACTCGTGGGCTCGTCGAAGGCGATCACGCGCGCGTCGCGCATCAACGCCTTGCCGATCTCGATCATTTGGCGTTGCCCGATCGACAGATTCTTCACCTGCTCGCGCGGATCGATACGCTCGCCCAAACGCGCGAGCGTTTCGGTGGCCTGCTCGATCAACGCGCGCTCGCTGAGCACGCCGAGACGGCTCGGCAGTTGGCCGAGCATGAGATTTTCGGCCACCGTCAGCTCGGGAACGAGATGCAGTTCCTGATAGATGATGGCGATGCCGGCTTCGATCGCCGCCTTCGTCCCGGAGAAATGCTGCTCGATGCCGCCGAGCGTCAGCGTGCCCGATTGCGGCACGTTGACGCCCGAGAGCACCTTGAGCAACGTCGATTTACCGGCGCCGTTCTCGCCCATGAGGCCGTGCACTTCGCCGGCGCGTACCGCGAACGACACACGATCGAGCGCAAGCACGCCGGGAAAACTGACGGTGATGCCGTCCAGCCGCAGGTAAGGCACGGCCGTCTCGGCGTCTGCCACTACGCTGATATCGTTCGCGTCATGCATGACGTTTAGATCCCCAGTTCCTTACGCACGGCGAGCCAGTTGTCGCGCGTCATGAGCTTGCCCGTCGTTTGCGTGTCGGCGGGCGGTTCCTTGCCCGTGCGAATCCAATCGACGAGGTTCTCGGCGCTTTGCTTGCCGTGGTTCGTCGAGCTGACGGCGATCGTGCCGTAAAAGCCCGTCGGCTCCTTCTTCTGGAACTCGGCGAACGCTTCGCCGGCGCCGTTGATGCCGACGCCGATGACGTCCGACGACGGAATATGCACCTGCTCCGTCGCGCGCACGCCGCCCAGCACCGATTCCTCGTTCAGCGCGAAGATCACCCATTTCTTGATGTTCGGATGCTTGGACAGCACCGGCGAGGCGGCGACAAAGCCGCCCTCGTCATCGGTCGTCTTTTGCGGCGCGTCGAAGATGTTGTCCTTCTTGAAGCCGTTCGCGAGCAGCGTCTGCGTCGCACCGTCGGTACGCAGCTTGGCCGTCGGCAACTCATAGTCGGAGATGCGAATCGCACCCACTTCTTCCGGCTTCCAGCCGCGGCGCTTCATCTCGTCGGAAATGGCTTGGCCTACTTGGTTGCCGATCTTGAAGGCGGACATCCCCAAGTGCGGGACGCCGGCGAGCGGCTTGCCCGTGGAATCGACGAGTTGATCGTCCACGGTCGTGAACTTCATTTTTTAATTATTGGCGCGCGCGTGAATTGCCGGTCCGAGACGCACGTCAAGGGCGCAAATTACGAATCCCTTCGCGCCTTGCGCGCCGAGGTTGTCGATGGCGCTCAAGACGCGCTCGCCGTCGGGCGTGCCGATGTTGACGACGCTGAAGTGCTCTGCCTTGCCAAGCGCGGTGGCTGCCTTCTCCTCGTTGATGAACCATGCCTGCTCGGGCATCTTCACGAGGAAGCCGATCTTCAAGGGCTCGTCCGCATGGACGCCGAGCGGGGCCATGAGCGGTGCGGCCAAGAGCGCGGCCGCGGCGGCACGCAGCGTGAAGCGGCGAAGCTTGCTGGTCATACTAGTCTCCTTCTTGTCGGTCTCATGATGACCGTGTTGTAAAACCCAATCTAAACGAGTCGATGACGACTGCTTAAGTACCCACCGATATTGCGCTCGCGCGATGCGAGCGATGACATCGGAAACAACAAGTAATGGCAGGCAAGGGGGCGCGAACGGGCATCGATCGAGACACCCGTTCGAACCACGGCAATACCAAGGGCTAACTCATTCGACGAACGCTTCGACGATCTCCCGCTTGCCGAGTAGGAACGCATCGGCAACGAGGCTGAGCGGGCGCGCATCGACATCGCGCTCGCCGCGAAGAATCAAATCGTGCCAACGGCTATAGAGCGACGGATACTCGTGCACTAACCCGAGTGCGACATCGCGATCGTCGATTTGCAGCCGGTTGCCGCCTTGAGAGAGCAGCAGCGTGCCGTCGGCCGTGCGCACTTCGATTTCCCACAACTCCTGCGGACCGTGGCGCCAATCGAATTCGACGCGCATCGGCACGCCCGTGACGTCGGTCAATTCGAGATCGGCCGCGATCGGCATCTGCTTGTTCGCGGGAATGCTCAGCGTCGACGAAACGAGGGCGACCTCGCGCGGCAAGATGCGCGTGACGATCGACAGCGCGTTGATGCCCGGGTCGAATACACCGAGGCCACCCGGTTCCCAAATCCACGCTTGGCCCGGATGCCAACGGCGGACGTCTTCCTTCCAACGCACATGCACGTGCCGAATGTCCTGCGTGGCGAGCCAGGTTCGTGCGGCCTCGACGCCGAGCGCATGGCGCGAATGCCAGCTCGTGAAGACGGTTTTTCCGGCCGTGCGAGCCAGCTCGTCGAGCGCGCGCACTTCGCTCAAGCATGCGCCCGGCGGTTTTTCGAGCATGACGTGCTTGCCCGCCGCAAGGGCGATGCGCGCTTGCTGAAAACGCGGGATCGGGGGCGCGCACAGCGAGACAGCCTCGATGCTCGGTTCGGCTTCGAGCAACGCTTCGAGCGTCGGATAGTTGCGCACGCCTTCGACGGACGCATTGCGGCTGGCGCATGCCACCAGGTCAAAGCGCGGATCGGCCGCGATGGCCGGCAAATGCTGGTCGCGCGCAATCTTGCCGATGCCGATGAGCGCGATCGAGATTTTTTTCATGTCATCCGCCTCTACGTTCACCGGCCCCAGCGCAGCGCGAGCGGATTCGCTTCGCGCGCGAGTTCGAGCAGTTCGGCGCGCGTGGCCGGCGCGAGCGGATCGAGCGGGCGGCGCACGGCGTCGCTCTTGATCACGCCGCCTTCCATCATGACCGTCTTGGCCGCTCTCAGCCCGCATTGGCGGTTTTCGTAATTGATGAGCGGCAAGATGCGCGCATAGCCCGCGCGCGCTTCATCGCGTCGGCCTGCGCGGTGATCGTCGAACACGGTGCGGATCAGGTCGGGCAGCAGGGCGCTCGCCATCGTGCCCGTTGCACCGGCGTCGAGATCGGGCAGCAGCGTGATCGCTTCCTCGCCGTCGAACGGCCCTTCGATCGCATCGCCGCCGGCCGCGATCAGCGCGCGCAGCTTAGCCGCCGCTTGCGGCACCTCGATCTTGAAGTAGCGCACGAGCGGCAGCTCGCGTGCGACGCGCGTGAGGAACGGCACCGTCAACGTCACGCCGGAGAGCGGGGCGTCTTGAATCATGACGGGCACGTTCGCCGATGCCGCCACCTGGGCGAAGAAGTCGAACATCGCGTTCTCGTCGACGCGCAACGATGCGCCGTGATACGGCGGCATCACCATGACGATGCTCGCGCCCGCAGCGGCGGCGCGCGCCGCGCGCTCGGCTGCGATCTGCGCGCTGAAGTGGCTGCACGACACCATGACAGGCACGCGGCCTGCCACGTGCGTCAGGCACAAGTCGATCAGTACGTCACGCTCGGCATCCGTCAGCAAGAACTGCTCAGAGTAGTTCGCGAGAATGCAGATGCCGTCGACGCGCTGGTCGATCATGCAATCGAGCACGCGGCGCTGGCCGTCCAGATCGAGGTCGCCCGTTTCCGTAAAGGGAGTCGGTGCGACGGGAAATACACCCGAGAAGGGGCGGGTCGAAGCGGTCACTATTCGTACTCCTAATAAAAACTATCCAAGCATGCGGGGCCGCCGCGCCAAGCGTGCGCGCAGCCCAAGAGAGGCGGCGCCGGGCTCGTCCACGTCGCGCTTGGCCGCATCGCGCGCGGTGGCGTTGCCGAGCCCCGAGCCGTTCGACTTGCGGCGGGCCGCTTGACGTTCGATCACGCGTTGCAGCAAACAGAACACGCAAAGCAGTGCGCCGATGACAATGCGCGTCCACCAAGAACTGAGCGTGCCGTCGAACGTGATCAGCGTTTGAATCGTACCGAGCACCCCCACCCCGAACACCGAACCGATGATGTAGCCGACACCGCCCGTGAGCAACGTACCGCCGATGACGCTCGCCGCGATCGCATCGAGCACCATGCCCTGGCCTTGCAGGCCATAGCCCGACAGCACATAAAGCGTGAATACGAGGCCACCCAACGCCGAACACAGGCCACCCAGCGCATAGACGCCGATCTTCGTGCGTGCCACCGGCAAACCCATGAGGAGAGCCGATTTTTCGTTGCCGCCAACCGCATAGACGTTGCGCCCGAAGCGCGTGAAATGGGCGACGTAGATGGCAATCGCCAGCACGACGAGTGCGATCAGCGCGCCCGAATTCAACTGACCGCCGCCGATCTGCAAGTTGTAGTCGGCCACGGCGTGAAACGACGGTTCGTCGATCGTGATCGATTGCGTCGTAATGAGAAAGCACGCGCCACGCGCCAAGAACATGCCCGCGAGTGTGACGATGAATGGCTGCAAGCGCAGGTAATGGATCAGAGCGCCCATGGCCGCGCCAAACGCGGCACCGATCAAGAGCACGAACGGAGCGACGGCATAGATCGGCCAGTGCCACCGCTCGGCG
>JBQCDS010000542.1:0-3505 GCA_051961035.1 Trinickia sp.
ACGCGCTGGCTTTCGGCTTCGCTTTCAGGCTCGCGCAGCGCTTCGCAAGCTAATTCGAACGCCTGGGCGAAGCGTCCGTCGCGTTCGAGCACGCGAATGCGCCGGTGCCGTGCGCCGGGCCAGGCGCTGCGCGTGTAGGCGTCGAGTGCGGTAGGCCAGTGCGCCAGGCGCTCGGCATGGTTGCCGGCCCTAAACAGCAGCTTCGCCCGTCGCGTTTCGAGCCACGGATTGTCGATCTCGACGGCCATCGTCGCATCCAGCACGGCGGCGATGTCCTGCGACTCGACCAGCGAATCGAGCGCCGCGCGGCAGGCGTGCAACGCGAGGAACGCATCGATGTCGGCCCGCGTGCGAAAAGCGCGTGCCGACGGCGGAAACGGCACGCACTCATAGCGATAGACGCCCAAATCGGCGAGCACGAACTCCGACCAATCTTGATGGAGGTTGCCGAAAAACATGAGCCGCAAGCGATCGCACAGCGGGGCGATGGTCGTGCGCATTGCGCTGTCCGCTGCGCCCGGCGCCCATTCGCCATAGCGTCGCGGCTCGGGGTGGTGCGCGCGGATGGCGTCGAGCCATGCCGCTTTACGCGCGTGCTGATTGCCGGCGGTTGCGGGAAACATGCGCGAAAGCTCGGGGCGCGTGGCCACGGAGAATAGCTCGTCGATCGTCAAAGCCGTGTCGGCGTCGACCCACCCCAGCGCCGCCAGTGGACGGGCGGATGCGAGTGGACAGCCGATTTCCTCGTAGACGAGCCGGCTCGCGCGAAAGAGCGGGCCTTGCCGCATCAACATGCGAACGAGCAGCGCGCGCGACGGTTGCGGCACATGCGGAAAGGCTTGCAGAAAATCGCGCTCGCTGCAATCAAGCAAGCCGTCGTACCGCTCGGCGATCCAGGCCAGCGCACGCTCGAAATTCTGCAAATAGTAGGGCGACGGGGCGGGGGACGACACGACGGCTCGGTGGAACTGTATAAACGTACAGCATGATACCAAATGCGCCGCGCCTGGCGCGTTCGCCGACGCAGCGCGGGCGGCATAATAGCGGCCAGCCGCCTCACGGTCGCGATCACTTCGATAACTCGAATTCAATGCTTATGAGTGTGCCCGCACGTATCGTTCGCTTCTTGAGCAATCGCCCACGTATCTTCATCGCCGTGGCCATCGGCATCGTGGTGTTCTTTGTCGCGCCTTGGCAGTTGCGCCCGATTCAGCGAGCGCTGTTGGTGTGGGATGCGGGCATGTGGGCCTATCTCGTCATGGTCTGGATTCTGATGGCCAGGGCAAGCCCGCAAGACGTGCAGCGCGTGGCCGAGCGCGAAAACGAAGGCGCGAGCGCGGTGCTTGCGATCATTACGGGCGCTGCGATCGCGAGCATTGTCGCCATCGTGGTGGAGCTCTCTTCGGCGAAAGGGCTGGGGGCCGTCCAGGCGAGTATCAACTTCGCGCTGACGGGCGCGACGATGGTGGGCGCATGGTTGCTGATTCCGACCGTCTTCACGCTGGAATACGCGCGGCACTACCACCAGGCGGGCAAGGGCGGCGGCGCTTCGCTCAAGTTTCCCAACGAGGACGAGCCGCTCGACTATTGGGACTTCATGTACTTCTCGTTCACGATCGCGGTGGCATCGCAGACATCCGACGTGTCCGTCTGTTCACGGCGCGCTAGACGGGTCGCGCTCGCGCAGTCGATCTTATCGTTCTTCTTCAATGCAGCCGTCTTAGGGCTGTGCGTGAATATCGCCGCAGGTTTGCTGGGATCGTGAATTCAACGGGGGCGGGATCGATCAGCCGACATTGAGCGCGCGTGCCCAACCGTCAAGGCCTCGGTTGCGAAGCCTTGACGGTACGCCATCCAACGGAAACGGGCGCCGGCGCAGGTAACGGGGTTAGACGGTCGCCCGCGTGTTGCGCAGTCGGTATTCGGTGGGCGATACGGTAAGCCGCTTGCGGAACATCTTCGCTAGATTGTCGCCGTTGCGCATGCCGCTATGACGGGCAATGACATCGACGGGCAGCTTCGTCTCGACGAGCAGGCGCCGCGTCAGTTCGAGACGCGCTTGAAGCAGGAACTCCGACGGCGTCGTGCCCATCTCGCGCTTGAAATGGCGCAAGTAGTTGCGCTGGCTCATCGCGGCCACCCGAGCCGCGTCGACGATCGTAATGTCCTGCTCGCAGTTGGCGAGGAGCCAGCGTGCGGATTCGCGCACCTGATCGCTCGTGCTGCGGTGGCTCGTGCGACTGAGTTTGGGCAGCAACACGCGGCTCGTACCCGGCATCAAGCGCTCTGCGATCTTCATGGCGATATCGAGGCCGAGATCGCGTTTGATCTGGAGCAGCGCAAGACAGAGCAGACGGTGCTGGTCATCGCTCGAGTTCGGCGCGTGCTCCGTGGCGGTGCGCGGTTCCAACTTCGACGGCCAGGCGCCGTTGGTGCCGAAGCTGTTTTGGCGGTGCACATCGAAGGAGGCCAGGGCCGCCTGACTGACGATCGGCTCGATCCTGTCCGTCTTCTGATAGATCACGCGCAACCAGCGCACGAATGGGTTGTCCCGCGCGGCCAGTGTGGCGCCGGCATCGCCGACGATGATCAACGTATGCAGATCGCCCAAGTGGCGCGCTTCCAATCGGTCGGTGGAGACGCGGGCCGACGACGAGCAGACGATGTCGCCGCCGTCGATCGATAGCAGTCGAACATTATAAAGCTTTGCCTTTTCGTTACCTTTTGCCGCCAGTTCATTAGCGAGATCGAACACCTCGGCCACCATGCCGGCCGTCATGAAGGAAAAGCCCTTGAATAACAGCAGCCCGATCTGCTTGCAGCGCGGGGCCGTCTCGTCGACGGTGTCCGGGCGCGGCGGTGCAATTTTCTGCATGGCGCTATTTTTTTCAATTTTTTCAACCATCATGGCTGGCTCCTAGATTTCTTGATGTGCGTGTGCGTCGTGTGGATGGTCAAGCTTGCATGGTCCAGTATTTTTATTTATTTTTTTCGTGCTCTCAGGGGGTTGCAGTTGCTGCTTCCTCGGTTAAAACGTCGGGTCGATCGTCGGCGTTGACCACGGCCTTTGAGACAGGCTCAATGCCGTGCTGCAGGTTGCGATTCAATACGTGCTTAACGGCGCCCAGGGGCGCGGCGCCGCAATCGGAGGAACCCGGGTACTTCATGCTTATTCCTCCGCTCGGTGGTGCCGGATCGATTGGTGCCTTTGATGTCGATAATAAGAGGACGTGGTGTAAATTTCCACATAAAACTAAAGCGTCAAAATGTTTTCGTCCGCAACCCATTGACCGACCCTAATCCCAATAGATTGTTTTGACCTGCTTGTGCGCGTTCGGGTGGCGATTGCCAATTGGTTCGGGCCGTCTATTAATACGACGGAATTTATAACGTCTAATGAATTGAGCGTTGATTAAAGTTCTCACGCGGGGGCGGCGCGTGCGATGGGCCGTTTCTGGTGTGGGAGTTAAAGGCCGTGGGGGAACTGTGGGATGGGAGGGGGACA
>JBQCDS010000543.1:0-8796 GCA_051961035.1 Trinickia sp.
GCCCGTCATCGGATTCGCGACGACATTGTTACTCCCCCCGCCCGGGCTGACCGACTAGGATGGCCGTCATGAAACGATCCAATGCCGAAATCGTCGGCGAGCTGGGCCCGCTGCCGGGAGTCGACTCCGTCGCGGGCGTGACCTACGACGGCCGTCATGTGTGGTGCGCCGTCGGCGATAAGCTGCATGCGCTCGATCCCGAGAGCGGGCAAGCCCGGGGCGCCATCGACGTGCCCGCGTCCGCGGGGACGGCCTTCGACGGCAAACACTTCTTCCAAATCGCCGGTGACGTGATCCGCAAAATCGACGCCGCCACCGGAAACGTGCTGGCCACGATTCCCGCACCGTTCGGCGAAGGCTGCTCGGGGCTCACGTGGGCGGAAGGCTCGCTGTGGATCGGCTGTTACCGCGAACGCAAGATCCATCGAATCGATCCGGAGACGGGCGCCGTACTGCGGACGATCGAATCGAACCGCTTCGTGACGGGCGTGACGTGGGTGGATGGCGAGTTGTGGCACGGCACGTGGGAGGATGAGCGCAGCGAGATTCGTCACGTCGATGCCGAGTCGGGCGAAGTCATCGAGGCCCTGGCGATGCCCGACGGCATACTCGTCTCGGGGCTCGAATCGGACGGCGGCGATCGCTTCTTTTGCGGCGGGGGGACGAGCGCGAAGGTGAGAGTCGTGCGTCGCCCCGCACGCAAGGCGGGTTCGGGTGCCGGCAGTGCCGATCACACCGATCAGGCCGATCATACTGACGCGCCGAGCGGGCGATGAAAGAGAGGCCGACGCGCAGCGTGCTCGCGCTGAAAGCGGACAAGCACGCCGCGAAGAACGAATAGGCTGGCGCGTTAGTTCCCGTGCCGCGTATCCATGATTCGCTGAATCAACCCATGCCGTTCGGCGCCCGAATCGAATGTCGTGCGTGTGTTCTTGTCGATCACTTGCCGCGTGAGGCCATCGCGCTCTTGGCTCACGGCAGGCCAATGCGGCAGGCTCCGAGCCGAAGCGGCGCGCAAGAACGCTTCCGAGCGGGGATGCGGGTCGAAGATGCCGGTGTTCCTGCCTATCTTGAAGACGCGATCGAAATGCTCCGCGACGCGCAGCGTCACGCCATGCTCCGCGCCGTTCGGGGATCCGCTCTTGACGAAGCGCTCGATATACCCCGAAAAGACCCGTGAGACATCGCGGTCCTCGTTCGTCCATCGGCGGCGTGGTTCTTGGTCGAGATTGCCGAATGCATAAACGATCTCCGAGCGGTGCGGCGCACCGGCGTCCGTTGCCGGATCGTCCGAGGCCGCCTTGCTCGCGGCTGCGACAGCAGGCGGGCGGGGATGCGCGAAGAGATAGAAGTACACCGGGGCACGGCCGGTTTGTCGGTGTAAATCCATCCAGCGCCAGGTGCTGTGGCCCATCATCAAATCGTTCGCCAAGATCGATGCCGATCGTGCGACTTCATCGCCGTCCGTCCCCGGATAGAACCTGCGCGCTTCGGGCAACTCGTTGCGGAAGACGGTACTCAGTATCACTGCCCAGTTCTCGGGCGTCGGGGGGAGCGGGCCGAACATCTTTCGGAAGTGGCGCTCCTGCGAATTGGAGCCGACGAGCAGCGGCACCGGCGCTTGACGGCCCGCCTCGAAAACGGCGGCTGGCGTTTCCGTCAGGAAATGACCGTCGATGCTTGGCCAAAGGAATGGCTCCGGATGCTTATCCGTGCCCATCGCTCGCTGCACGTCGCGCGCGGGCATCGATCGTAGCGCTTGGAGCGAATCGGCTCCGGCCCGCGCCGCAAACGCGCGCGCCGCTTTTTCCGCTTTCTCGCGCTTCCAAAATTCGTTGGGCGCGAATGCGCCGCCGCTTTCGCCGATGGCGCGGGCGAATAGGCCTCGCGAGGACGGCGACGCCATATGCGCGCTCACGGCGATCGCGCCCGTCGTTTCGCCGCCGATCGTCACTTGCGACGGGTCGCCCCCGAAGCGCTTGATGTTATCGCGCACCCAGCGCAGCGCGGCTTGCTGATCGAGCAGGCCGTAGTTGCCTGCGGCGCCCGTCGCGCTATCGTGTGCGGCTTCGGGGTGCGCCAAGAAGCCGAACACGCCGAGCCGATAGTTGACCGTCACGACGATCATGCCGCGCCCGGCAAGATGCGAGCCGTCGTATCGCGGCTCCGATCCGTCGCCAACCGCGAAGCCGCCGCCATGAAAATAGACGAGCACGGGAAGCTTGCCTTCGGGGCTCGTTGCGGGCGCCCAGACGTTCAGATAAAGGCAGTCTTCGCTCATGCTCAGTGAGCGGAACGCGATGTCGGGCGCCTCCATTTGCATGCAGCGCGGCGCGAACCGCTTGGCCTCTCGCACGCCGGGCCACGAGGCAAGGCGTTGCGGCTCGCGCCAGCGATTCTCGCCGATCGGCGGCGCGGCGTAGGGAATACCGCGAAACACGTTGAGTTGATGGATGCCCGTCATCGAGCGGTCGCCTGCAATCACGCCCTGCGCCACTTGAACGTGCGGCGATGACATGACCGGCGAAGCGATGGCGTTCGCCGAAAGCGAGCACGACAACGACAAGGCCGATGCCGCGACGAATGCGCGCAACGATGACCGAATCGCGAAGGATCGATTCATGGTTTGCCCCTTTTGGGTTGGATCGAGTTGAAACGGCTATGGCCCGCTCGAGGGCGGGCGCTTCGATCTTCATCCCAAGTCGAGGCGCAAGTTCGATCAGCGCGAAAAGCAGGACGTATTGCCGTGTTCGGCGATTCACGCCGAGGACGCGAACGCACACGCGCTCACGCCCGAACGCGCTTACGCGCTTACGCACGCGTCCGTTTAGGCCGCGATTGCAACTGCGCATAATGCTTTTCGGCCCATAACCAGACGCCGCAAAACGCGGCGCACAGGCTGTGTCCGAGTTCGGTCAATTGATATTCGACGCGCGGCGGCACTTCGGGATAAACCGTACGCGTGACGAACCCGTCCTCTTCGAGCTGTCGTAGCGTTTTAGTCAGCATGCGTTGGCTGATCGCGCCCACGAGCTCCCCGATCCGCGTAAAGCGCAACACGCCGTTTTGGGCGAGTACCTCGAGCACGCACATCGTCCATTTATCGGCGATGCGGCCGATGACATCCAGGACGAGCTCGTCCACCTCGGGCGTCGAATGCTCGCCCGACGGCGATTGGAAGACGATGGCACGTCCCGTGGCATTTTCCTTCTTCGCTGGCTTCGCCATGACGATGATCCCATCCCTTAGTTACTAATGTGTTACTACAGCACAAATCGGTGCCTACTTCCTAAACGAGAGTATTGAGATTATTCTGGCTCCAGTCAACCGTCAACCCAAGGAGAAACCTATGCAACTGACTGGAAACACGATGCTCATTACGGGCGGGGGCTCTGGCATTGGGCGTGGATTGGCCGAGGCGTTCCATCGTCGCGGCAACGAGGTGATCATTGCGGGCCGACGCGAAGACGTGCTGCGTCAGGCGGCCGACGCCCATCCCGGCATGAAGACGGCGATGCTCGATGTCGGCGATCCGCAAGCCGTCGAGCGGTTCGCGGCCCGCATGGCCGAGCAGTTCCCGAAGCTGAACGCCGTCATCCACAGCGCGGGCGTCATGCATCTGGAGGATTGGCGTGCCGACAGGGTCGATCTGTCGGCGGCGGAAGCGACGATCACGACGAACCTGCTTGCGCCGATGCGCTTGTCGGCCGCGTTGCTGCCGCAGCTCAAGCGTCAACCGAAATCCACGATATTGACCGTCACGTCGGGGCTGGCGTTTTTGACGCTTGCACACACGCCCGCCTATAGTGCGACCAAAGCGGCCGTCCATGCGTTCAGCGACGCGTTGCGCTATCAACTGCGCGATACGAATGTCGATGTGATCGAGATCGCGCCGCCCTACGTGCAGACAGAATTGATGGGCGAGCGGCAAGCGAGCGATCCGCAAGCGATGCCGCTTGCCGAGTTCATCGATGAAGTCATGAGCATTTTGGAGGCGCAGCCCGACGCTCGCGAGGTGCTCGTCAAACGCGTGCTTCCGTTAAGGTTCGCGGCCGAGCAAGGCTATGAGAAGTACATGGCTCAGTTTCACGCGTTCAACGACCGCTACGGCGAAGGGATCGAGCGCTAAAAGCGTGGCGGCTGCGCTGCGGGCGTGGCACTCTGCCTCGCCGTAGCGCATCGCCCGTGCGCACCGTCTCACAGCACGCGCATGGGCTGCGCTGCCGCGCCGGCTTCGCGCGGATGCTCGTCGCAAGGCTCACGCATGAGGGCGCCGATGTCGATGTCCAGCGATTCTCTGAGCGCCGCCGCGCCTTTCGGCGTCACTTGCACGGCGCGCGACGTCTTCGATCGCAGCAGCCATCCATTTTCGGCAAGTTGAGCCATCAGTCGCGTGCCGAGCGGCCCCGCGATGTGGTGTTCGCGCTCTGTCCAATCTAGGCACTGGCGTGCGATGCCGAGGCGCCCGGGCCGGACCGAAGCGATATCGAGCCCGATATCCCTGAACCACTGGCATCCCGCCGCCGTCACGTTCAACCGCTTCTCGCTCGCCTCGACGATGTAACCGTGCTGCGCGAGCGCCTGCGTCAAGGCCACGCCGAGCCGTCCCGCCAGATGGTCGTAGCAGCACCGGGCGAACCGCAGCCGCTGCGCGTCGGCGCTGAGCGGCACTCGCCGCGGTACGACCGTGGGTCCAATCAAGGCGAGCGTTTCGAGTGCCTCGGCCACGTGCGATCCGGCCAATCGGTAATAGCGATGCCGGCCTTCGGTTTCAACCGTCAGCAAGCCGCCGGCGAGCAATTTGGCAAGGTGCGCGCTGGCCGTTTGCGCGGTGATGCCGGCGGCGAAGGCGAGTTCGCTCGCGGGGCGAGCTCGGCCATCGGCGAGACGCGTCAGCATCATGGCCCGCGCGGGATCGCCAATGAGGAAGGCGGTGGAGGCGATGCTCGGCTGCGGGTGCATGAGATCCTCCCGTGAGATCGGATAAGAACGCATTCACGATAGCAGCAATCGCGCGCGCATGATTCGACGCGCATCGAAGCATCCGCCCAGCCTGCCCGCCTACACTCGCCGCGAACGAATCGAACAGGAGCGCGCGCGGTGATCCAATGGAAAAGCAGCGGGCCGGGGGCGGCAAGCGCCGGTCTCTCGCAAGATAACCACCGCATCCTCGTCGCGACGAGCATCAGCTACTTCATCGTGATTCTCGACACATCGATCGTCAACGTCGCGCTGGCGCGGATGTCCACGGCGCTCGCGATCCCGATCGCCGGCCTGCAATGGGTGACGAACGCTTATACGCTGGTGTTCGCCGCCTTGCTGCTGACGGGCGGCACCCTCGGGGATCGTTTAGGAGCACGAAATACTTATCTCGCCGGCCTGACATTGTTCACGCTTGCGTCGATGGCATGCGCTCTCTCGACGAATCTGCCGATACTCGTCGCCGCGCGCGCCGTGCAAGGCGTCGGCGCCGCGCTGCTCGTGCCGTGTTCGCTCAAGCTCATCGGCGTGGCGTGCCCCACGCCCGATGCGCGCGCCCGCGCAATCGGGCTCTGGGTGGGCTGCGGCGGCGTGGCGATGGCCGCCGGCCCGATCGTTGGCGGCATGCTCATTCATCTGTTCGATTGGCGCAGCATTTTCTTCGTCAACGTTCCCATCGGCCTATGCGGCATGGCGATGACGTGTCGCATAGGCCACGACATCCGCGACGTACCCGCTCAACCCGGGCGCCGTTTCGATCCCGCCGGCCAAGTGGCCGCGATCGTCGCGCTTTCGTCGCTCATTGGCGTCCTGATCGAAGGCGGCCCGCTGGGTTGGCGCTCGCCCATCGTGCTCGTCGGGATGGTGTTGGCGCTATCGGCCGGGACGGCGTTCGTCCTGGTCGAAGCGCGCAACGCGGCCCCGATGCTGCCCCTCTCGCTTTTCCGCAATGGCGTGTTCGCCGGGTCGACCATCGTTTCGATGGCCTCGGCGTTCGTCTTCTACGGTTTGTTGTTTGTCGCGAGTCTTTACTATCAGCGCGTGCGCGCATACTCGCCGCTGGCAACCGGTGCGGCCTTGCTGCCGATGACGACCATGGTGGCGTTCGGCGGTTTTTTGTCGAATCGCTTGGCGATCGTCGGCGGCGCGCGCGCGGCGATGTGCATCGCATTCGGCCTAT
Organism: Trinickia sp.; assembly: GCA_051961035.1. Lineage (GTDB taxonomy): Bacteria > Pseudomonadota > Gammaproteobacteria > Burkholderiales > Burkholderiaceae > Trinickia. The sequence continues at coordinate 6,161 of JBQCDS010000543.1, forward strand.
ATGCCGCCGGTGCGCTTGCGTTGATCGCGCTCGTTTCAGGCGCGCCCAATGGCGTGGCGATCGCCCCGCTTCTCGCGATTGGCTTGGCTGCCGGATACATCACCCCGGCCGCAACCGCCCCCGCGCTCGCGGTCGTCGAGCAGGGGCATGCGGGCGTCGCGGCGGGCGTGCTCAACTCGGCGCGCCAGTCGGGCTCGGCGCTCGGCGTGGCGGTGTTCGGTTCCGTCATCGGCGCGAACATGCCGTTCGTCTTCGCGATGCGAGTGGTGTTGTGCGCTGCGGCGGCCGTTGCGATCGTCGCGGCGCTCGTATGGTGGAGAGCGACGATGGCCCCGGAGCTTCGCGCCGATTCTTCTTTCGGCCGATGAAGGGGCGAGCGTGCGCCACGCCGCCTCGAGGTGTCGCCGCCTCGATTGCATGCGTCGTGGCACCGTTGGCACACTTGGCACAGGGATTGCGGGATTGCAGCCATTCGCACTTCGGCCGCACGCGTTTATGTCCACTCCTCGTCAACCGCATCGCGCACCACGGCTTCGGGCTGCCGCGCATTGCACCGCCAAGCCGGAAGACGAACGCGAGCCGCCGCGCCCCGCACCGACCGATCTCCCGAACGATTTGCGCTACGTCGACGATCGCGGCCCAGGGATTAGCCGTAAATGGTTGCGCGGTCAATTTGTCTACTTCGATCCGCAGGGACGGCGAATTTCGGACGAGGCGGAATTGAAGCGCATCCGGGCGCTCGCCGTACCGCCGGCCTACACCGACGTATGGATTTGCCCCGACCCGCTCGGCCACCTCCAGGCGACAGGCCGCGATGCGCGCCGTCGCAAGCAGTACCGTTACCACGTCCGCTGGCGCGAGATCCGCGATGCGACAAAGTACGAGCGCATGGCCGAATTCGGCAATGCCCTACCGAAAATTCGCGCGCGCGTGGCTCGCGATCTGCGTCTGCCGGGCATGCCGTGGGAGAAGGTGGCCGCAACCGTCGTACGCTTGCTGGATCTGACGCTCGTGCGCGTCGGCAGTGCCGAGTACGCGCGCGAAAATAGCTCGTTTGGGCTCACCACGTTGCGCAAGCGCCATGCGGCCGTGCGCGCGGGGCATCTGCGCTTTCGCTTTCGCGGGAAGAGCGGGATCGAGCACGATGTCGATGTCGACGATCCCCGCATTGCGCGCATCGTGCGTCGGTGCATGGATTTTCCGGGGCGCGAGCTGTTTCAGTACATCGATGAGAGCGGCGAACATCGCCCCGTCGGCTCGTCCGACGTGAACGAGTATTTGCGGGAGGCGAGCGGTGCCGATTTCACGGCGAAGGACTACCGGACATGGGCCGGCAGCGTCTTCGCATTGGCGGCGTTGCGGCGCATCGAGGCGAGCAGCGTTACCGACGCGCGCAAGCACCTCGTCGAGACAGTCAAAAGCGTGGCGAGCGCGCTGCGCAATACGCCGGCTGTCTGCCGCCGCTGCTACATTCATCCGGCGGTGATCGAGGCGTTCGAGGCCGGCGACCTCGCCGGCTTGCCGAAGGTCAGGACGCGCCGTGGGTTGAGGGCCGACGAAGCCGCATTCGCGAGCTTGCTCGCACGCGAGGCACGGCGCGTGAAGCGGGAGGCGAAGCAGCGCGAAGCGGCGGCCAAGCGCACCGTGCGTGCCGACAAGCAGACAAACGGCAAGACGCGCGCGCGGGCTCAGGACAAGGCCACCGTCGCGCCGGAAGACACGCGCCTTTTGCGATTGCTCGCGAAGTCCACACGCGCGCCGAAGCACGCTAGCCGATCACGCCGAACGTCTGCAACAAGAGCACGACGTTGAGCGCGAGCACCACGACGGTCGCGGCGATGGCGGCGGCTGTGACGGGCCGGCTGTTGACGAACGAGCCCATGATGCCGCGCCGGCTCGTGACGATCACCAGCGCGATCATCGGCACGGGCAACGCGAAGCTGAGCACGACTTGGCTGTAGAGCAATGCGTCGGTGGCGTTCACGCCGAGCGCGGCCACGACGAACGCGGGCGCCATCGTCAGAAGCCGGCGCAGCCCCACCGGAATATGGAAGCCGACGAAGCCTTGCATGACCATTTGCCCCGCCATCGTGCCGACGACCGAACTCGAGATGCCGGAGGCCAACAGCGACACGAGAAACACAGCCGCCGCGCCGGCGCCGAGCAGCGGCGTGAGGCTGCGATAGGCGGTTTCGATTTCGGCGATATCGGCGTGACCGGCGTGAAAGGCGCCCGAGGCCATGATGACCATCGCCATGTTGACGAGCCCCGCGACCGCCAGCGCGGCTACCACCTCTCGATTCGAAAAGCTCAGAAGCTTGCGGCGCGCGGCATCGTGGCTAGCCGGCGCGCGGTTTTGCGTGAGGCCGGAGTGCAAGTAGATCGCGTGCGGCATGACCGTCGCGCCGAGGATGCCGACGGCGACCGAAAGCGCGCCGGGGCCGTGCAATTGCGGCACGAACGCGCCGTGGGCGGCTGCGCTCCAGTTCACGTCGACGAGCAACAACTCGACGACATACGCAAGCGCCACCGTGCCGATCAGGGCGCCGACAACAAGCTCGATCGGCCGGAACCCGTGCCGCTCGGCCGTGAGAATCGCGTAGGTGACAGCCCCGGTCAAACCCATGCACACGATA
>JBQCDS010000544.1:0-12565 GCA_051961035.1 Trinickia sp.
CGGCAAAGGCCACCTCAAAGTCGTGAAATGAAGTAGAATCGCCGACTCACGCCGGCTTAGCTCATCTGGTAGAGCAGTTGATTTGTAATCATCAGGTGGCGGGTTCGAGTCCTGCAGCCGGCACCAAATAAATCAAGGGGTTACGTGATGTTTGCGTAACCCCTTGACGTTTCCAAAACGCCCCTCGCGTTTCCAAAAATCATTAGCGGGACGGTTTGACGGGCCTCGTGCCGCGCGTGTAGTGCGCTGTCATCCCTGGTCCGCTGTGTCCGGCGATGCGTTGCCCGGCTTCTAGCCCTTCCTCGATCACCTTGTGCGTGACGCCGCGTGCGCGCAAGTCGCGAAACTGAAATTTTGACTTGTCGATGCCGGCTTTTTCCCGAGCCTTGTCGAATCGCGAGCGCAATTGCCCTTTGGTGAGCGGGTTACCGTCTTCGTCACGTAGTAGGTACGGCGAAACGTCGATCTTGGAACCGCGCCAGGCGAGTAGTCGTTCCATCAGCATGGCGAGCTCGCCCGTGATCTGGATGACGACGACGGCGCCCGTCTTGCGTGTGCGAAAAACGAGATTTCCCTTGACGATGTTGGAGCGCTTCACGCCCAGAACGTCGGATGGGCGTTGCGCGCAAAGATCGGCGAGGTCCATCGCATTGCGCAGGGGAACATCAGCGACCGCATACACGCGTGCATAAAGCTCGTCGTCGATAAGCACATCCTTTCGGCCGTGCTCTTTTTTTCCTCGCACGCCTGCGCAAGGGTTCGCGATGGTCATCATGTTCCAGAGCCGCCCGCAGTTGAGCACGAGAGAGAGCACAGCCTTCGTGCGGTTCGCTGTTACGACGCCGCGCTTATCGGCGGTGGCCTGCCAGATATTCGCGACGTCCGCCGGCGTCAGCGTGTCGAGTGTGCGATCGCCTATCACGGCCGCGAGCCGCGATAGGAACAGGTCATACATCCGGCGAGTCGCGGGAGACTTCTGAGGGAGTTCTCGTCGCCGATATTCACGTTCGAGCATGACGAAAGTGTGTCGCGTGGCTTCGGACGCGGGCAGTCGCTTTCCTTCAAGCTCGGCCCAGCGTTGGAGGGCGACGACGCGATCGTTGCCGAGTGGCTCGAGGACGCGGCGTCCCTCGATCTGCCCGTGATCGTAGTAGTAGCGGAGCGTCCGGTCTGCGTTCTTCCGGGATCGGAAGCGCGGAATCGCGCCAGCTGTTCGCGGTCGGCGCCCCATTTATACCGCTCCGAGGTTCAACGGGGCGGGTGCCGGCGGCGGCGTAGAACCCATGGCTGCCGATGCGGGGATGCCCATTTGTTTGTCGTGGAAAGCACGAGCGACGAGCACGCGTCCATGCACGTCTACGACGTGAGGCCATCCTTGCTGTGCGAGCCATAAAACTTGTCGTGCGCGGATTGGCGTCCCCGTCAATTCACGCAATTGCAAGCGGCTCAGATAGATGCTGCCGCGGTTGACGACCGCGCGGTGGCCGGCGTGTTTCTGCATGGCGCTTTTCATCAGCACAGAGGAGGTGCTGGCAGCGCAACTCGTGGAATGGTGGTTTCGCTGGGTGGCGATCATAAGTGGTTGTTTCATAAAGTTTTTGTCCGCCATCACTTGCCACCAATCGCTGACGGCAACGCTCCGAAACTGATGGCCCAAAAAATAGGCAGCTCTCGCAACTGATGGCAAAATGGCCTCGACTCGTGGTGAGTGTTTTGCTCAGATTCTTTCCCTTCTTCGCCTTCTTTCTTCTTCTTTTTCAATGAGATAAGGAGAGAAGAATGAGGCAATGCAGCGGCCGGCGCCCCGATCCGACTGATGGCAAAAGGAGGGCAACTCGTGGTGAACACGCGGCAAGTCATGGCGCGGGTTTTCTCACGAATCAACGAGTTACATGCGGCCCCATCGGAAAACCACGACTCATATGCGTTCCCTGCCCGTTCCCCGCGACAAAATGCGCCCGTGAGGTGCGGAGCTGATCCCGCGGGCTCAGGTCGGCCACCGCTTCGGCTTGCGATCCGACGTGGGCGCCATCGGAGCTGATCGGCGAAGCAGGGGGCCGGGTGGCAGTGCGGCCGAAGCGCTAGTAGCTTCTTCACGCGTGACCTCCTTGGACCGCGTCGCTGACCAAATCCTCGCGCACAGCGACGTGCAGCCCGAACGCGGACAGTCGTTGCAGGGAAATCGGCGTGAGGTACGGCACGCGGCGCATGTAAATCCGCCGCTCGACTTCCTTCTCGCCAACGATGACGCCTGCGAGCTTGAGCTGGCTCTTGAACACACGATCCGATTTCACGGGCAGTGCGTTCCACTTGTCCCGTAGCGCGCTCGTGTGAGCGATGTGATCCATGACGTGTCCTGTGCGCAGCAAGAGGGAAAACTCGCCGTCGACCGTATCGAAAGTGTATGGGTGCTTGTAGTTGCCCCCGTCAATCTCGGACAGCACGGTTTCCATAATCCAGACCCACGGCTCCCGATCGGCACTCGTTTCCGCGATGTGCCCGTTCATTTCGGCAAACAAGTCGCGCCGGAAATCGCCCTCGCTCGGGTCCATGCCGGCGAACTCGCACAGGTAGCGCCAAGCAAGCGCGACGGCCGCGTAGTTGCCGGCCATGCGATTCGCGCCATCGTCTTCTCCACTCGCACGGCAGTTGCTCATTGCCTGCTTACACAGGCCGGCGTACTCGTCGAGCGCCGTCCGCTTGTTCAGGGCTGCGAGGAATGCGAGCCACTGTCGCACGGGGAAGCGAGGTAGATCGTCGGGTAGGAGCGGGCCGCGTTTGCCGGTCAAGGTCGTGCGAACGAGCTTCCCAAGTAGGCTACGCACGGGCACGTCCTCGCCGGCCAGCATCACCGGGGCGCACAACAGGTATTCCGTCATGTCGGAGCCGCGGCGCGTGACGGTGTACTGATAGTTCTCTTGCAGCAGCCCAACCGCCTTGTCGATGACGTCCTGCCGGCGCGCTGAGAGTTCTTCCCACCCGACAGGGTGACTCGTATGGCTGATGCTCGTCAGCAGCCGGAATTCGGTTTGAAGCGACTGTCCCGAGAACATCGTGAACGCGAGCGAGCGCTCGAGCCGCTTGATGAGCGTCGACTTGCCCGCCCCCTTGTTCGCCTGAACCGTGATGTGCGGCCAAAAGCCGAGCAGCGCTTTCAAGTGGCCGCCGAGCGCCCACACGAGAGGGATCGTTGCGGCGTTCTGCTTGAACGTCGTCTGATAGGCGGCGATGACACGGCGTGCATCGGCGATCGGCCCACTCGGGAACGTCAGGTTGTGATACGGGCATTGTTTGTCGGCTTCCGTGAAGTAGCAGTCCGGGCCTTCGTTGACGATCAGGCGGCCATCCCGCCAAGCCAGCCCGACGAAGTTCGCCGCCTGCCGCGCGCCGAGGTCCGCGCTGCGCTCGAGTATGTTGACCATGCGCTTGAAGGGCGCCGGCGCAAAAATCCAGCCGAGCTTCGCCCACTGATCGATGTTGTTGAACTGCTCGTCGGTCATGACTCTGCGCTGCAACGTTGCGCCGTGCCGGGCAGACTGTGCGGAGACGGCGAAATACACAGTGGGCGCGTGGTCGGAGTCACCTGTCATCGTGGATGTCGCGCTCGCGACAGATACGCGGCCGACGCTGGCGATGCGAAAGCCACACAGATCCGTCATCACGGGCGTCTCGACGCCGGATTCCTCATTGCGGTCCATCTTCGTGATGTAGCTGGTGAAGTCGGGCCGCACGCGGAAACGCCAGTACTGTGCGAAGTCATGCGATGGGAGAAAAAGGCGCGATCGGCCGCGGCGCGTCGCATCGCCGGGCAGGCCCGCGATCAGCCATGGCTCGAATTGCTCGAGTGCGCGCGACAACTCCGATGGTCCACGCGATTGCAGATACTCGTTGACGTCGTTGATCGATTTGCAGCCGGCTTCTTCGTCGGCAAGGCTTGCGCGCCACGAGGACTTGTCGACCAGGACCGCGCTGATATTCAGACTCGTCAGCCGTTCGTAGAGCGCCCACTCAGCCTCGGGGCCGGGGCGCTGCCCCGCTCGTGGATGCCCATCCGCAAAGGGCTCGTCGTCGTCAAGGCAAAGGATCACCTGTTTCCCTCGCAGGAACGAGAAGTCGATCGCATCGACGTTTCCTAGGCCGCGAAGGGCGAACGAGGCCACGCCAGGCAACTCGCAGGTATCGATAGAGAGCGCGTTGATCGAGCTTTCGACGATATAGACCCGCCGCGCCGTCTCGACCCTTCGGGCGTCCGCCGTCCAGCCGTAGCCGAGTTTTTCGCCCTGGGTTTGCGTCTTCACGTTGCCATTGAGCGCGGGGTCCAAGTAGCGCATGTCAACGGCGATGACGCGCTCGTCGCCAAGCGCGCGCACGATGAATGCAGTCGCCGGCCCTCCGTGACCTACCTCACCGGCGGATACCTTCGCGCTCGTCCATGTGTTGAAGCCGAGCGAGCGAGAAGCGAGGGCTGCGTCGATCGCCGCATCGGAAATGCCGCGGCCCACAAGATAGTCACGGACGCTTTCTTTCTGCGCGAGGCATCGATCCGCGATGTACTCGATCGTCGACTTTTCGCGTCGCTCTGCCGGGGCGGGCTGCTCCACCGGAATAGCATAGGTTTCGTGAAGGTAGCGCAGGGCATCGCTGACGGAGCCGCCGCGCACGTGAATGACCAAATCGATGCATGAGCCGCCCGCGCTTCCGCTGTGGTCGCGCCATCCTGTGCCGTGCTTCGGATCGTTGACATAGATCGAGAGCGACGGATTTTTGTCCTCGTGGTGCGGCGAATGGTAAAGAGCCTTGTCGCCGCCGCTACGACTGCGTCTGACCTTGCTGCCGCCCCGTTTGAGTCCGAGGCGATCGGCAAGGTCGTGCAAGTCGATGCGCCGTTTCAGTTCGTCGATCGAAGCCATGTTGCATTCACTGAGAAATGACCGAAAGGCGCGTTGTGGTTAGGCACCGTCGCACTCCGATGGATTGCTGTCCGTTGCCGGGCCGAACACGACGTCGTGAAGGGCACGGGCGGACTGCGGAAACGACAGCGCGAGCCGATCGCTCAAGGCCGCGACGAACAGGCCGATCGTGCACTGCCGTTGCAGGCTCCCGGGGCGGCTGTTGAAGGGGAGTGTTCCAGCAGCGCGGACTATCGCGGAATGAAGGGCGGCGTCGTGCGGGGCGGGTTCGCTTGGCGCCCGAGGCCGGGCTTGTGCTCGGGTGGCGTTGATCGAGCTCATTGGGTGACCTCCCTGCCTTGAAGCGCTATCGCTAGCTCGTTCGATAGATCGAGGACGATCCGTGCCTCTGTCTTCGGGCGGCGCAAAAGCGCTTGGCTGGTGCTGCGCTCCGCGTTGATTGATTCGACGACCCATCCAAGGGCTATGAAAGCATTGACGAATCGATCGGAGGTTTCGCGAAAGACCCCCGTGTTCAGGTAAAGCGCCGACTTCGAGCGGCCGGTTGTACGAAAGTGACGCTTGTGATCGATCAGGTACAGCGAGTACTCGCCGACCTCTACACGCAGGTCGCGTTTGGCGAGCGAGTCGAGATCGGCACTTACGGCGCGGATGGCCTTCTCGGCAAGCTTCAGTTCGCGCAGGCGGCGCTCGTGTCGCGCGCATTGGTGCGCGACGATTGCCTCGTAGGAGGTTGGGTGCTGGTAGGTGGGAGAACGCTTCATAGGGCCTCCCGTGCCGGAACTGACCAGGCGAGTGCGGCGATGAGGGTAAATAGTGCGACTGCGCCCGCTGCGGCTGCGGAGGCCGGACCGAACCGATTGGAGGCGCGACGTAGGCTGATCGATGCGATCCATGTCATGCCGGTCATCGCGGATGAAAGCATCAGCAAGATGCCGATGCCAAAGACGTAGAGCTTCATGGCTGTTTCCTCATGGTTGATGCGCTGGAGCGTGCTGCGTCGCGCTCAGTCGTCGGCATCGTTGGCCGCGCGGCGTTTGTTGTCCGCGTAGTCCCGTTCTCGACGGTGTGCTCGAGCTCGCATCGCTCGAGCGGCGCTTTCCACCGCGCGTCGCACGGCGCCGTGCTGCATGGACGCTTCGTAGTTGCCGACCATGTGAAGCCGGCGCCAAGCGGCGCGCAGTTCCGTTTCGGTCACCGCGTCGTGGCTGGACATCGCCGTCCTTCAATGAAACCAGACCAGTCGCGGCATTTGCGCCGTGTGGTCCCACTCGCAGGTCACGGCGAATCCAAGGTCGCGTGCGATCGAGATGAACGTGGCGAGCCTGACCTCAAGGTTGAATAGCCGTTGCAAGTACTCGCGGCGTTCGTCCCCATCCAATTGCAAGGGCGTCCTTGGCGTGAGCAACTGCGTGCTCGGCGAAGCAAAAGCATCGGTATGAGACATGGCGTACTCCTTTTTCAGACAAAGAAATCCCCTCGCGCCGCAACGGCACGATGCAAGAGGACGACGGGTGGGGAACTTAGATCGGCAGCTCGAGCTGCTTGGCTAACCGCTCACGAACGTGGTTCGAAAGCGGTAGGTGAAGCGACAGGTCAGGTGTTGCAGACGGAGAGAGCGTTCGCGCGAACTCCATGTTCACGACATACGTGTGGCCGCACTCGGCGTTGTTGCACATAAAGGTGACCTCGCGGAACGTCAGCGACATATCGCGGCTGCTGCGAGCCGTAGCCCGAGTGCGACAGTGTGGACAGCGGTTTAGGATTCGCATCGCGGCACCTCTGCCAATACGCCGAGCCCGGTCACGAGCATCCGTCGTGCGACGCAAGACATGGATCGCTTCTCTATGGCTGAAATCGACTCCAATGCTTTGCGTTCGGCCGGCATTAGCCGTACATATACGGGTTTGGTCGCAAGCACGCCTCGCGGCATGCGTCTTGGGCCTTTGCGTTCGGTCATGACGGTATACTTTTCCTTCAGTAGCCTTGCGTTACGTAAGGAAAGTGTAATGTGCAAAAAGTTGCTCGTCAACATGTAAGGTGAAACTGTATGGCTGGTGATGTGGGAGAGCGATTGAGGGAGGAGCGGTTGCGCTTGTGCCTGAGCCAGGACGAGATCGCAGCAGTCGGGGGCGTCACGCGTCGCACGCAAACTGCGTATGAGTCCGATGGTGGAGGGCTGAATGCCGGCTACTTGGTCGCGGTGCGGGAGCTGGGCGTCGACATCTTCTACGTGCTGACCGGTGAGCGGTTGCCAACGCCGGATGCGGACCCGGGCGTTACGAACGACGACGAGCAGGAGGTCTTGCGAAAGTACCGGCTGTTGAACGAGGCCGGTAAGGGGGCGGTAGAGGCGCTGATGAACGGCTTCTTGATGGCGGGCGAGTTCACGCGGTCAGGCAAGCCGAGTAAGCGCGCTCCCCGGCTCGCCGCTAATCGAGCGGCAGCGATGAATGCGGAGACGGCCGACGTCGTGCGCCGCGCGTTGGGCGACCAACGAGAGCGCACGGACGCTCGGCCAAAGAAGCGGAGTTGAACTACTGTCCTTTCCGAAGAGCCTTTCTGGCTCGCTCCAGGGCCGATAGCGCGTCTTCCACTTCTCGCAATATGTCCGTAGCCTCATCGCGAGGCGACTGCCCGGACATCTCCATTTCCAATCCCGCAAGCAGCCCCTCGAAATGCGACAGCAGGCGACGCAGGCGCTTGCCGTGATGCGTTAGGCGAAAGCCGTCGTTGCCAGCACGTCGCTCCATCAGGCGGCCGCCGAGCTCGGCCTCCAGGCGCGCCATTTTTTCGCTGATCGTCGGACGTTGCACGCCAGCGGCTCGCGCCGCTTCGGCGAAGCTCCGATGCTGGGCGGTTTCAGAGAAAGCCCGCAACAAGTTCCAATTTAGCTGTGCAGTGGTTGCACGACGCGCCATAGCAAGCCGCTCCTATTCGATCCGGCCAAATTGAAATTGAGACTTATCCTGTTGCGTGCGAATGAGGCGCTGCATCCTCGGAAGAAACCTACGTAGACGAAGGTTTTCTCGTTCGTTCCCAAGTCGGCCGCTATTTGCGTTAATGCCGATGGGCTCGAGAGAGCGAGCCGTAATGTCGCCAAAAGGGAAACGTTGTGAAAGACCAGGAAAGACACGGAAAGAGCAGGCAACCCAATGCAACGAAGAAGTCGGTGGAGGCGCAGCGACGAGCAGCTTCAAAGAGACACGGCGCCATCGAAAGGCAGGCGTCTTGCGACGAGCAACGACCATCGCTTGTGACGCTTGCCGACGGGGAGCGTGAAGCGTTATCGGACTTGCTGACTGCTGCAATATCAAACCTTGCCGCGGCCCGGACCCTGCTGAATCGTCGAACGCTGCAGGTAAAAGAGTCCGAATAATAGCAAACGCTCCGGTTCGGCATCGCAATCGGATACGAGATCGGCCTCGGTTCGGCATGTAATGCTAATCGGGGGCCGTCTCATAGAAATATCGATGTGCCGACGCTCTGCCATGGGAGCGGAGGATCGAGGTCGTCGCCGATCATCCGCGTATCGCGAAATGCGAGCGGTGTCGGCGAGTCGTCTGATCGCCTGCTACTTCCAGCTCCAACGCTGTCGTCAATCCCCCCTCGCCGATCGTGTGGGTCGCCTTCTTGACGAGCCACGGCATCGCATCAATCTCCGGCTTGAAGCCGGACAAAGTAACCTGCATCTCCGGAAAAATCTCCGGGCGGCCCAGAGCAAGCGTAAAGCTCATCGTCGCCTGGCTGCGCTGCGTCCGGGTGTATTCGGCTTGCGCCGCGGCCCGTGCCTCTGCCTCGGTGGCGTAATCGTCCGGCAGCACCTTCACGTTCTTGCCGTCTTCCGCACCTACTCGCACCGACTCGCGTTTGGCCTTGCCATTCGAGTGATAGGTTGCTCGTACCGCTGCGTAGCTTTCTCGCTGAGCGACGTGATAGCGATGCTGATCGCCAGTCGCACGCGTAAGGCGCAGTACGTCTAGCGGCTTGCCGCTGGCGGTCTTGCCGGTGCCGATCGGCATGAACAATAAGTGCGAATCCTTGACGTTCATGACGGCGTCGTATCGTTTGGCTAGCCGAGTGAGAAACGACATGTCGGACTCGTGCGTCTGATCGATATGAGCGATTGCCATGCTTGCCAGCGCTTCGCCTATCGTTGCCTTGAGCGAATGTCGATCGGCAATCGCGCCAACGATCGAGCCGATCGTCTGCTGGTGCCAGCTTCTCTCTCGACGCTCGCTCATTGCGTTCGTCATCGACGCCGAGCGCGCGCGGATCGTGATGACGTCTGGTGCGCCGCTGTGCTCGGTTTCGTCGACGGTGAACGAGCCTTTGTCCACCAACTGCGTGCCGCGCCAGCCGATCGACAGCCTGATGGCGGCGCCACGTTGCGGGATCGCAAAGATGCCTTGCGAATCGTCCAGCACGAGGTCGAGCGTGTCGGCTTCTTCCGCGCGGGATTCGGAAAGCGTCAGACTGATGAGGTGAGGGGCGACGAGGCGAGACAGATCGCGCCCGTCCAGCGTTATCCGGTAGTCCGCCTGCGGCTGCTTTCGACCGATGCGATCCGCACGGCTTGGACTGTCGCGGCCACTCATGCTTGCGCCTGTCCTATCGCGGACAGCAAGGTATCGTCGACTCGCTTGAGCGTCAGGCTGAACTCGACCTTGCGTGGGATCCCTTCGCGCGTGTGGTAGGTGGCCGTCTCGTTGAGCGTGTCGATGATGAAGGCGCCATAGACGTTGCCGATGCCGTCGACGAGCACGTAAGCGTCGCCCGAATCTCCCATCATCGCCAGCTTATCGAGCGACGCGACTTCGCCGATGCCATTCTCCGGCGCCAACAACCCGTTTAGCGTGATCGTGTCGGCACCCGCGCCCGTGAATTGGCTCGCATCGCGCACCCCTACGCGCGAGCTCGTGCGGTGCTTCCAGTTTCGCTGCCGCTGCAGCTCCCTGTAGGGCGCTGTCGCCAGCGAGAATACGAACTGATCGAGCGACATCATCATGTGAGCATGGCCTCCTCGCTTAGTCGGTCAAACGTGAGGCGATCCGGGATTGCTTTGCCCGCTCGACGCGCTCGAGCTCCATGCGAACCATGCGCGCGATTTCGACCGCATTCGCTCCGGCGGGCGGGTACACGTTCACCGTGATGTTGGATGCCGTTCCGGCTGCTCTCGAGCTCTCTGGCGAGGTCGCAAGTGGTTGTCGAGAGTCGATGGGTGCGGTGGTCCTTACGAGCGGTTTGGGGGCTGCTTTTGTGAACTGCGTGCCGGTTGCGATTGCCGGCAACGCAAACGCTGACGCGGCCACTGTCGCCAGTCCGAGCGCCGCCCGTGAGACGCGCGCTTGCTGCCGTTCCATGCCCTGCGCGGCTCCCTGGCTGATGAAGCCGCCCAACTCCCCGAAAACCCGGCTCGGGCTGTGGATCCCCAGCTTCGCTTTGAACCAGGCGACGCTTGAGTTCGCCAGGTTCGTGATCGCACTCTTGACTGCCCCGAGGCCGGCTGTGATGCCCTGTACGAGGCCCGTTACGAGGCTTTGGCCCAATGTCGCAAACCTCGCAGGCAGCAGCGATCCCAGAAAGGAGAGGGTGGCCGTGAACGCTTGCCGGAGAGTGGCGATCGGGGACCAGGTGCCAATGGTTGCCATGATCGCAGCGAGGCCCTCGGTGAACGCGGCGCGTATTGCTCGCCACAGACCATCAAAGAACCCCTTGATCGGCTCCCAATATCGATAGATGACCAGCGCGGCTGCAACGATGGCCGCGATGGCGATGCCGATCGGATTTGCCAGCAGTGCCCGCCCCGCCAGCACCCCGGCCGCGGTGAACGCTCGCCACGCCATTGAGCCGAGCGTGAGCACGCGAGTGAGCAGTCCGCCTTGAATACCAAGTGTTGCTAGGCTCAAGCGCACCAGCGCAAGTGGACCGATCACGGCGGCCAGCATTAAGCCCAGCGCGCTCGTGGCCGCAAGCAGGCCGCCCAGAGCGAGCGTGACAAGGCCGAGCATTCGGGCCAGCGTTGGGTTTTCTTGAACCCATTGGCTTGCGCGGCCGAGGTAGCCGGTGATGGTCTGCGTGAACATGCGCAGCGCGGGATTCACCGTGTCCGAGATCGAAACTCCAAGGTCGGCGAACGCTGATTGAGCCGTGAGCAGGTCACCCTTCAGATTATCCGCCATCACGGACGACACGCCTTGTGCAGTGCCGCTCGCGTTGCGCAGGATCGTCACATACTTCTCGATGCCTTGCGCCCCCTGTTGTGCGATGAGCTCCGACATGCCAGCGGCTGGCTCTTCGCCGAAGATTTTCTTCAAATAGTTCAGGCGTGTGCCGGACCCGAGCAGCTCTGTGGCTTTCGCTACGTCGCTCAAGATGGACGGTATGTCTCTGACGTTGCCGCGCGCATCGAGCGCGCGCACGCCGAGCTCTTTCAGTGCGGCGGACGCCCCGGAAGTCGGTGCCGACAATCTCAGCAGCATCGAGCGCAGCGTCGTGCCGGCCTGCGTCGCCTGAATGCCGGCATTGCCAAGCAGCCCGGCCGTCGCTGCGGCTTGCTCGAGCGACATGCCGGCGGCGCGGGCCACCGGTCCTACGTATTTCATGGTGCCGCCAAGCATTTCCAGCGTCGTGTTGGAGGTCGTGAACGTCATGGTCAGCACGTCCGCGACTCGGTTCATCTCATCGGCTTTCAGGCCGAAGCCGGTCAATATGTTGGACGAGATGTCGGCTGTGCTCGCAAGGTCGGTGTCGCCGGCTTTCGCCATCGACAGCACGCCTGGCATCGCTTTGAGGATTTGATCGGGAGAGAACCCGGCCATGGCGAGAAACCCTTGGCCGCTCGCGGCGTCGCTTGCCGTGAAGCTTGTTGTCGCTCCGAGCTGCCGAGCTTGTGCCCGTAGGCCCGTCAACTCAGGCGAGTCTTTGCCGATTCGGGCAAGCGCTTGCACCTTGGACATGGCCGCGTCGAAGTCGTAGCCGGAGGAGAGCAACCGCTTTGCGCCGAAGAGAATGCCACCCCCTAACGCGCCCCCGGCCACTGATGCCGACGCAATCCCGCCAGCGGCTTGCTTGGCGCTTTGAAGCTTCACACGCGCCGCGTGCAGCCGCTGCTGTTGCCGCCCCATGCGCGCGAGTGCCTCTTCCTGCTCGCGCAAGGTGCGATTTGCCGCGCGGGTCTGGGCGGACAAGCTGCGCTGGTGCTCGGCGAGGTTACGCGTGCTGATGCCGGCACTAGAGAGCAGCTCCCGCAGACGGTGAACGCGAGCCGACTGCCGTTCATGCTCGGAGGCCAGCCCGGCAGCGACGCGCTTTGCGCTCTCGAACTGTTTGACCATGGCGCGCGCCCGCGGGCCGGCCGCTTGCATCCGGTTCGCGAGCTCGGCCACGTGCGTCTGCGCAGCTCGCAGCTTTGACGAAGTCGACGCGAGCCCCTGCCGTAGTTCGCGAAACTCGGCGATATCTTTTTGCTTCTTCGCCATCTCTGCGAGCTCGCGTCGGGTTTGCTTCAGCGAGTGCGCAAGCCCCTTGCTGCCCGACAGCACGCTCTTCAGCGGCTTCGTCATGTTGTCGACCATGTCGAACATCACGCGCAGTTTCAGGGAGTTGTCCATCGCTATTCGCTCTCGCTAGCGGTACAGCAGCGACAGGATCAT
>JBQCDS010000545.1:0-9973 GCA_051961035.1 Trinickia sp.
AATTGTCCGATCGATACGATCGCTACGTGGATACCCGCATCGACACGCCATTCATCGAGCGCACATGAAAAACGGCGGCCGCTTATGGCCGCCGTCGAATGGCGCGAATAAGGAGTTTCGCTAACAAATCAGGCGTTTTTTGCGTTTTTTTCAACACGCAAACGTTTGCCTTCAATATTCTCAACCGTTCGCGGGGCGTGCATTATCGCAGGCACGCATTCGTTTTTATCATACGAAAATTACTGTTTTACCGACGAAACGACGTTGCCGAGCCCGTCGACGATATCGACGGAGCGCTTCTTGGCGCTCACCTTCGCCGGCACTTCCACATCCGGCCCGGACGGCACCGGCAAATGTGCATCGGGCGAAGTGAGCACGAGCGAGCCGCCCTCGCTCTTACGGGCAAGGTCGGAGTACGCCGAGGTGAGCCATTGCGTGCAAGCAGTGAAGCCTTCCCAGCCTGCGCCCGCATTGTTCGATGCGGTTTCGGTCGCGATCGCGCTCAGATGCTGCCAGTAGGCGAGCGACTTCTTGAAGCCGGCTTGCGCCTGCGCCGCCGGCAACGTGAAAACCCAGCCGAACGAGCGCGTATCGACGGTCTCGAGCGCGATGCCATGCTGCTCGGCCAGCGTTGTCTTCACCGTTTGAAGATTCAGCCGCGCGAGGCGCTCGAAGCCGTCGAACGTTTGATTGGCAATATCGGCGATCGACGCGAAAGCCGCTTGCGCGGCTGAGCCGCCTTGCGTGGTTTGGCTCGGACGGTCGATTGCAAGTGTGCTCATCTTTGACACTCCATTGGAAAGAGAAACGGAATGGGGGGAGCGAGGGCTTGAAACGCTAGCTCTTCTTCGCTTCGGGATTGCCGACCTTCTCTGCGAAGTCGGTCAGTTTCTTATCGGTCGCCTTCTCCTCTTCGAGCGTCTCCTTGAGCAGCGTCACGGCCTCTTGGTAGCCGAGTTGCTTGCCCAAGGCGCACAGCGTGCCGTAGGAAGAAATCTCGTAGTGCTCGACCTTCTGCGCCGCGCCGATCAAGCCGGCATCGAGCACCGGGCCCTTTTCGATTTCGTCGATCAACTCCTCGCCTTCCTCGATCAGGCCCTCCATCGCGGCGCACTTCATCCTCTTCAGGCGGATGCCGCACTTCTCGACAACCTTGTCGATGCGCTCGACCTGGCCGTGCGTTTCCTGCAAGTGCGTTTCGAATGCTTGCGACAGTTGCTCGTTCGTCGCGGCTCGCGCGAGCTTACTAAGCGCCTTGGTCAACTGCTTCTCGGCACTGTAGATATCCGAGAGCGCATGAATGAATAGGTCTTCCAGTGTTTTGCGTGCCATGGTGAACGTCCTTTATGTCAATAGTGAGGTGAGTGGCGGGAGCGCCAAACGCCGCCCCGCGCGAACGTGCGACGCATGGTGATGGCGTCGGGTCCGCCGCAATGCCGCAACGCACGTGCCTCGCTCACATGCGTCCGCGCCGCTTTCCGAGGAACGGGCGTTGCTGCCTGCGTTGAGGTCCGCTGCGGGCTTCCGCTTCTCCCACACGCCCACCCATTCCAAGGACGAACCACCATGCGAGCGCTCTGTTGGCACGGCAAACACGACATTCGATACGACACGGTTCCCGATCCGAAGATCGAAGACGGACGCGACGCCATCGTGAAGGTGTCCACCTGCGCGATATGCGGGTCCGATCTGCACTTGTTCGATGGATTCATGCCCAGCATGGAGCACGGCGACGAGATGGGGCACGAGAACATGGGCGAAGTCGTGGAAGTCGGCAAGGACAATCACGCGCTCAAAGTTGGCGAGCGCGTCGTGGTGCCGTTCACGATCTTCTGCGGCGAGTGCGACCAGTGCCGGCGCGGCAATTTTTCAGTCTGCGAACGCAGTAACCGCAATAAGGCGATGGCCGACAAAATGTTCGGCCACGCGACAGCGGGACTCTTCGGTTACACGCATTTGACCGGCGGCTATGCGGGCGGCCAGGCCGAATACGTGCGCGTGCCGTTCGCCGATACGACGCACATCAAAGTGCCGCAGGGGCTCACCGACGAACAGGTGCTCTTTCTCGGCGACATCTTGCCGACGGGATGGCAAGCCGTCGCTCAATGCGATATCACTTCGACCGATACGGTGGCCATTTGGGGCGCCGGCCCCGTCGGCCAAATGGCCGTGCGCAGCGCGCTGCTGCTCGGCGCGCGGCAAGTGATCGTCATCGACCGAATTGCCGAGCGTTTGACGATGGCGGCATCGGCCGGCGCGGTGACGATCGATTTCGACAACGAAAGCGTGATCGAACGGCTCAATGAGCTGACCGGCGGCAAGGGCCCGGAAGTGTGCATCGATGCGGTAGGCATGGAGTCGCACGCGGCGCGTGCGGTCGATTCGATGGTCGATCGCGTCAAGCAAGCCGTCATGCTCGAAACGGGCCGTCCGCACGTGCTGCGTGAAATGATCTATGTCTGCCGCCCCGCCGGTACGCTGTCGGTCCCGGGCGTCTACGGCGGATATCTCGACAAGATCCCGTTCGGCGCCGCGATGAACAAAGGGCTGACGTTTCGCATGGGACAGACGCACGTGAATCGATGGACGGGCGAGTTGCTCGAATTGATCGAGAACGGCCGCATCGATCCCTCTTTCGTCATCACGCATACGGTACCGCTCGGACAAGGCCCCGATATGTATAAGATGTTTCGCGACAAAGCAGACGGCTGCATCAAGGTGGTGCTCAAACCGTGAACCGAGAACCATAAACCATGAACCGCGAGTCGAGGCGTTCCTTCGCGCGTCGAATCTTAAGCGGGCCGCCTGCCCTCGCTCACCAAACCGCCGAGATACCCGCCATGCCGTGCGCGCCGTGCGCACGCGCCGTGAAGGCTAGCGTGCGCGTCATGCCGCCCAGCGCGAAGATCGGAACGCTCACTTGCGCTGCCAGCCGTTCGAATTGCGCCCATCCGAGCGCGGGCTCGCCCGGGTGGCTTGTCGTCGGCAGCACGGGGGACAACGTGACGAAGTCGACGCCGAGGCGCTGCGCATGGAGCAGCTCTTCGGACGAATGGCAGGCCGCCGAGAGCAACTTCGATCGCGCGATCGGCCGAACATGGGTTTGCATGAGACGCGCGCTCGGCAGGTGAAGGCCGTCGGCGCCGACATCCGCCAACGCGTCCCAGCCCTGCACCGGGTCGATTGCCCCATTGCACACCACGCGCGCGCCGTACTCATGACACAGCGCGCAGGCTCGGCGCGCTACCTCCCGATAGGCGGCACCGTCTAGCGTTTTCGCGCGCAATTGCACGAGTGCGATTCCGCCCGAGACGGTGCTTTTCAAGCGATCGAGGAATAGATTCAGGCCGGCCGCATCGGTTTGTGCGGGCGGTTCGGGCGTGATCAACAGCAAGTCGGGAAGCGTCGGAGCGAGCGGCATGCTCGGACGCTACCAAAAGATGCGCGCCAAGTACATCACCCAAGGCCCAACCGAAGACGCTAACGCGTGGTTTCCGTCGTGTTCGCGGTCGGGCAAGCCGGATCCTTGCCCCAGTGATCGGCGCAGACGTGCCAGCGGCAGGCTTGCGCCTCGAAGAAGTTGGATTTTTCGCATTCCTTGACGCGCTCGGCCAAGCTCAACGCATGCCCCTTCCTCTCCGATCTGCCCTTTTTCTCCGCATTCGCCTCATAGGGCTTCGTTCTAGCGATGAGCGCGCTCAGCAAATCGGCATCGGAATCGTCCTTCGCGCGTTCCTTCGTGTGCTTGCCCGCGCGCGCGGCGCCATGCTTCTGGGCGCTGTGGCGTTTCACGCTGTCGTGCTCGGCACGCGCGCCGGCCGCCTTGCCCGCCGTCGCTTTCGTGGAAGCCGAGGCGCCGCCGGGAGCAGCGGCGCCACCCGTTGCGAAAGCGCTGGCGCCGGACGGCGACACAGCGCCATCCTCGAGCGCGCGAGAGAGCGGGTCCGCACCCGCGACGCTCGGCAACGACGCCGGCGTCTCGCCAGCCACGATGACGGCCGCCTGCGAAGGCGGCGCTGCTTGTTGCGCCTGCGCCTGTTGCACCTGTTGCCCCTGTTGCACTTGCTTCGTCAGCGGGGCCGCACTGGCCGTTGCGGCGCTCGCAGCGATACTGCCGCCCACCACGGCCATAACGGGATACGCCGTCTCGTGTGCGCTATGCCATTGCCATGCGCCGACGGCGCCCAATCCAACGACGGCCAGCGCCGCCGCGACGAAATGTTTTTTGGGACGCTGCGACCCGGGCGCACCTTGCGCGGCGACGCGGCCTTCGAGGCTTGCGAGAATACGAGCGCTATTGTCGGCGGCACCGGGAGCCGTCTCAGAAAGCAAGCTTGGCCGCCCTTTAGAAGTGGTTTCCGGTGCACTCATTCAGCATCTCGTTGAATCGTTGTTTAATTCGCCGTGATAATACGCATCCGGCCTCCCTTGGCAAACAGGCCAGATTCTAAGAGCAAGCATTACAAAATACAATTCGTTTTCCCGGGGCTCATGTTGATCGCCGTCGCACTCGCCGCTTATTTCGCCGTCGCTGTTTCCGTGGCGGCTTTGTTTCTATTCCCCGCCTTGCGCACCGCGCTCATGCTCACCGTCCTGACATTACAACGCCGCATGTCCCGGCGGGCAAGCCGCGGCGTCTCACATCTACGTAACAAAATTGATAAATCAGTAACAATTTCTCATCTCGCAATCAAAGACACGAAAAAAATACTGATTCGCCGGCGCTTGCTGATTTTGATTACGGCGGGTATCCTTGCGGCGCCTCCATTGATCGCAATTGCTTTGCGTGGCCGCCAACTGTTTCAGTTCGACGGCGCAACTCGCGTACCCGACGAGAAAATCGCCGCATTGCTCAATGGCGAGCAGCTTGTTCCACCGCCGCCGTTGCCGCCCGAGGTTTTTGAGACTAAAGAAGTCGAACAGATCCGTCCGGCATTGCGCGACGCCAGCCGCGATTGGAATTTGCTTGATACCGATTTCAGAATTCGCCTATTGCTCGTCTATAAGATGATGCGCGAGCAGTACGGATACGAAATGGTGCTATTGGAAGGTTATCGGAGCCCGGAACGACAGAACCGGCTCGCGCAGTTGGGGGGCGTGACCAATGCGGCCGCATATCAGAGCTATCACCAATACGGGCTTGCCGCCGACAACGCATTCTTGCGCGACGGCAAGGTCGTCATTTCTGAAAAAGATTCCTGGGCCATGCGCGGCTATGAGCTTTATGGGAAAACGGCCGAGCAAGTCGGCTTGGTATGGGGCGGACGATGGAAATTGATGGATTTCGGACACGTTGAATATCACAAACCCGGCTTCGTCCTAGGGCGCAAGCCAGCCGGTCTGCTCGCCGGCCAATAGCCGAGCGTCGACGTGGATCGCCGCATACCGATGAGCACCGCCCGCGCGCTGCGCATGTAATCAGAACCGTAGAGTTATCCGCCTTATGCAACGCTTCCTCAATGCGCTGACCAGCAAACGCACGATGACCGTCGTCGGGGTGCTCGTCATCGCGGCTATCTTGTTCAGTGCCGCCCTTTGGTTCGATCTTCCGCTTGCGTGGCCCGCGGTGGCGGTAGCCGCCCTGCTCGCACTCGTTTTGCTCGTCTGGCTCGCCAAGCGCTTGGCGGCTCGGCGGGCGGCGGGCAAGCTCGGCGACATGCTCGAGCAACAGGCCGAGACAGCCAAGACAGCGCAGCCGAGCGGCGCCAAGCAGACGGACCTGGACTTGCTGCGCACGCGTCTCGCGCAAGCGGTGCGCACGATCAAGACATCGAAGATGGGCCAAGCGTCCGGGAGCGCCGCACTTTACGAGCTGCCGTGGTACATCGTCATCGGCAATCCCGCAGCCGGCAAGAGCAGCGCCGTGCTCAATTCGGGCCTGCAATTTCCGTTCGCCGAAAAGAGCGAGGCGATCGTTCAGGGCATCGGCGGCACGCGCAACTGCGACTGGTTCTTTACGACCGAAGGCATCTTGCTCGATACGGCCGGCCGCTATTCCGTCCAGGAAGAAGACCGCAGCGAGTGGCTCGGTTTTCTCAATCTGCTCAAGCGTTACCGGCCGAAGGCACCGATCAACGGCATTATCGTGACGGCCAGCATTGCCGAGCTCACGAACAGCCGGCCCGACGCCACGATCAACCTCGCTCGCAGCTTGCGTCAGCGCGTGCAGGAGTTGACCGAAAAGCTCGAGGTATTCGCACCGGTGTACGTGATGTTCACGAAGACCGATCTCATTACGGGCTTCGCCGAATTCTTCAGCGGGGGCGAGCGCCACGAATACGACCGCGTGTGGGGTGCGACGCTGCCCTACGAGCGCGATGAGAAGCGCGACGTCGTCGCACTGTTCGACGAGCGCTTCGAAGCGCTTTACGAAGGCCTGAAGGAAATCAGCGTCGCGCAAATGTCGATCAACCGCGGCACGATGCTCTCGCCGGGGCAACTGAGTTTTCCGCTCGAGTTTCTTGCGATCAAACCGGCGCTGCGCGTGTTTCTGGCGACGCTGTTCGAAAGCAATCCGTTTCAACACAAGCCGATTCTTCGCGGCTTTTACTTCACGAGTGCACTGCAAGAGGGCGAAACGAGCAGCGCCGCCGCCGAGCGAATCGGCCAGCGGTTCGGCCTCGCCGTCGACAATCTGCCCAAGCCGCAAGCCGCGCTGTCGAAAAACGGCTTCTTCCTGCGCGATCTGTTTTCGAAGGTCATCTTCGCCGATCGGCAAACGGTGCGTCAGTTCGCGAGCCCCGCGAAAACGCGCCTGCGCTATGGCACGTTCTTCACCTTCGTGGCCGTGCTCGCACTCGCGCTCGGCGGCTGGACGTGGTCGACGATCGGCAACGAGCAGCTTGCGTCGAACGTGCAGGCCGATCTCGACAACATCGTCCGCTTGCAGCAAAACCGCAACGATCTTCAATCGCGCTTGCAGGCGATGGATATCCTCGAGGATCGCATCGAGCAACTCGAGCAGTTCAAGCGCGATCGGCCGCTCTCCGTCTCGCTCGGCCTCTATCAGGGCGATCGAATGGAACAGCGCCTGCTGACGGAGTATTACCGTGGCGTGAAGCAGTTGATGCTGCGCCCCGTTTCGCAAAACCTGGTGGCGTTCTTGAAGGAAGTGAACGCTCATCCCGATGGGCTCGCCCCGCTTACGCACGTACCGGAATCGGGCGCAACGCCGGTATCGGCGCGCACGGGCGGCGCGCCGGGCGCGCCATCGGCTCGCGGCACCGCCGCGCAAGGCGGCTTGTACAGCGACGCGTCGCCGACCAACGTCGAAGACGCCTACAACGCGCTGAAAACGTACTTGATGCTGTCCGACAAACGCCATGTCGAAGCCGCGCATCTGACCGATCAACTCGCGCGCTTCTGGCGCGGCTGGCTCGAGACCAATCGCGGCAACATGTCGCGCGACGAGATGATTCGCAGCGCCGAGCGCATGATCACGTTCTATCTGTCGCGCGTGTCCGACGACGACTGGCCGATGATCGACGCCAATCTGTCGCTGATCGATCAAACGCGCGAGAATCTGCGCCATGTCGTGCGCGGCATGCCGGCCCGCCAGCGCGTGTACGAAGAGATCAAGGCACGTGCGTCGACGCGCTACGCGCCGATGACGGTCGCACGCATCGTCGGCGAAAACAACGCGAGCCTCGTCGGCGGCAGCTACGCGATTCCCGGTACGTTCACGCGCGAGGCGTGGTTCGGGTATGTCGCGGGCGCCATCCGCGATGCCGCCACGAAGGAGTTGCAAGCGAAGGACTGGGTGCTCGGTACGTCGTCGCAAGACGATCTGACGCTCGAAGGCAGCCCCGAGCAAATCCAAAAGGCGCTCGTCGGCATGTACAAGACCGAGTACGCCCAACACTGGCAGCGCTTCATGCAGGGCATTGCCGTGCGCGACTTCGGCAGCTTCGGTCAAGCCGTGGATGCGATGAATCGGCTCGGCGATCCGCAAGATTCGCCGATCCGAAAAATCCTGCAAACCGCTTACGATCAAACGTCATGGGATAACCCGGCACTCGTGTCGAGTCCGCTGCGAAAAGCGCAAAACGGCGTGACAAGCTGGTTCAAGCGGATCTTCTCGTCCAAGCAGCAAGCGGCGCAAAACGCCGGGGTCGGCGTCGGCGTCAACCTCGACGGCTCGACGGCCGCCGGCCCGGTCGGCATCGCTTTCAGCGGGCTCGCCCGAATCGTCGCGAAGCAAGACAACGCTTCGCTACTGAACGGCTACATGGATACGCTGTCGAAGGTCCGTACACGGTTCAACATCCTGAAGAATCAAGGCGATCCGGGGCCGGGCGCGCGCGAGCTCATGCAGCAAACGCTCGACGGCAACGGGTCCGAACTCGCCGATTCGCTCAAGTACGTCGACGAACAGATGTTGACGGGTCTCACCGACGATCAGCGCAAATCGCTGCGTCCGCTGCTCGTTCGGCCGCTGATGCAGGCGTTCGCGGTCGTGGTCGAACCGGCCAGCAATGAAGTCAACAAGGTGTGGCATGCCCAGGTCTATCAGACGTTCCAATCCGCGCTCGTGAACAAGTATCCGTTCTCGAGCGATGCCAAGGTCGAAGCGGGCGCGAGCGAAATCGCCCAAGTGTTCGGCCCCGACGGCGCAATCTCGAAGTTCGTCGGCACGACGCTCGGCCCGCTCGCCGTGCGGCGTGGCGACACGCTTTCGCCGCGCACGTGGGGCGGCATGGGTCTTGCGCTGTCGCCCGAGTTCACGAACGGCTTCGCGCGTTGGGTCGCTCCGCTCTCGGGCGCGGCGGCCGGCGGCGGCAGCGGCGCCGCCGCGCAGCCGCAAACGGTGTTCCAGATCCTGCCGCAGCCGGGACAAGGCACGACCGAGTACACGATCGACATCGACGGCCAGCAACTGCGCTATCGCAATACGCCGCCGCAGTGGACCAACTTCGTCTGGCCGAATCCGCAGGGCACGCCCGGTGCGACGCTGACGGCAACCTCGTTCGACGGCCGCACGATCGAACTCGTCAACGAGCCAGGCCGCTACGGGCTCGAGAAGCTGATCAACTCGGCCAAGCGCACGCGCAACCCCGACGGCACCTTCTCGCTATCGTGGAGCCAAGGCAGCGTGACGGTCGCGATGAACATGAAGATCATCAGCACCTCGCAACCGTCCAGCGGCGGCAATGCGCCGCAGCAACAGAGCCTGGCCGGCGTGCGCCTGCCCGAATCGGTCGCCGATGCGGCGGCGGCGCGCGCGGCGGCAGCGGCGCTGCGCGGCTCGGCGCCGGTCGCTCACGCAAACGCTCTCCCCCCCGCGACCGTCAACGCGGCGGTCCAGAACCCGGCAACAGGAGCCGCGCAATGACGCAATCCGTGCAGGCGCAACTCGCCTACTTCGGCAAGATTCCTTCGCGCGGGGATTTCGTCAAAAGCGCCCACCATCCCGAGTTGCTCCTAACGCTCGACCGCTGGGTCGCGCAAGCCACGGAGCTCCTGGCGGAAGACCCTCGCTGGAAGATCGTCTACGACAACGCGAAGCCGATGCACTTCGCGTTCCTCGGCTCGCAAAGCCGCCTCGCGATCGCGGGCCACATGATGTCGAGCCACGACAACGCCTCGCGCCGCTTCCCGCTGCTGGCCGCGACGCCGCTTCAAGTCGAGCGCCCGCTGGCTTTCCTCGCGCGCAGCCCGCTAGCGTTCGCGCGGCTCTGGTCGCGTGCCGCCACGCAGATGCGCACGCTCTACGAGTGCGACGAGCCCGCGGCTGCGCTACGCGCGCTCGGCGATACGCAGGTGCCGATCGATGTCGGCATCGCGAATTCGCACGACGGCACGTTCGCCGATTTCCTCGAGCATCAGACGCTCGCGGGCCTCGAGCAGATGCTGCTTGCGAGCGGCCACCCCGTACGGCTGCGCGGCGCGATGCTCGCGCTCGGCTCGCTGCTGCGCCCGGTGATGCAGAGCGGCTCGTCGCACATCGAGCGCGGCCTCACGCTGCCGCTGCCGG
>JBQCDS010000546.1:0-8473 GCA_051961035.1 Trinickia sp.
TCGGCATCTCTTCGCCTTCGCCGAGCGGCGCTTCGCCTGTCAATACGTCGAGATCGCGCAACGTAAATCCGCGTTGGCCAGGCGGCGCGACGAAAGGCACGTCGCGCAGCTCGCCCACGAGGCCAGATCCGTCGACGAGCGCCGACAGCGCGTTGACCCGCGCCGTCGGATCGTCCCCGTCGCTTGCATCGAGTTGCGGATGCACTGCACTCCAGTGCACGTCGAGCAGCCCCTCGATCCGCGCAAGGCCGCATGCGAGCCCTGTGAAACCCTCGCGAATCAGGCTCGAGCGCGTGTAATGCACCGCCACGCGCAAATCGCGCGTGCGCCCGAGCAGGGTTCTCGAGAGCGACGCCGCCTGAGCCCAGTCAGGCGGCGTCGCGGCAATCACGGTGCCGCCATACTGGGCGTCAGGCTTGCCGGCAATCGCCTGCTCCAGCGCCTGAAACTCAGGGCTGTACTCTTCGTCCTCACCGCACGGAAAATCCGGCGCGAGGGCGGTAAGCCAGGCTGCGATATCTGCGAGGTTCATGGCGTTTGTCCGCGACGATCATTGAACGGAAGGCGCACGACGGGCCCGGCGTCGCCACTACGCCGTGTTCTTCGGGATGTTCCATTTGCCGCTCACGACGCCGCCCTTCTTAGCGCCTGTGTTGTCCTGCGGCTGGTACTCCACCATGTATTCCGCGAAGTTCAGTCCTACCGTTTCCGCCACGAGGTCCCCGCCGCTCGTTCCCACCGAATAGCGGCTGATCAGCACTTCCTTGAGCGTGATCTTGAGATACTCGACCGGCTCTTTGCCCCCCGCCTTCCGTAGCGTGAGCACAGCCTCCGGCATGTGAACGCCTTGGCAGCACGATTGCGCGAGCGCGGGCGAACTCTTATCCACGTACTTGCTGATCGTGAGGTCCTGCACCGATGCGGTTCCCGTGCCGCCGCCCGTCCCGCTGTGCGTGGTACCGGTCTGCGCACAGCCCCACGACCAGCTCAGCACCTCCATCTCTTCCTTGTGGCCCTCGGCCAGCGATTCACCCTTGATGTCGCCCAACTTGAGAAACATATCTACGGCCATGTCAGTCTCCAAAAAAATGCGCACCTTGCGGCACAGCTAAATTCGCTTCCCGTTCGTTCGCGAAGCGCGGCTTGCGAGTTTTCTTTCGATTCCCCGCGTCGGTTACTTAGCAGTACTAATCAATGACGCTGCTTAACGGCGAATTTCGTCGGCGCGCATCAGCACGCGTTCATTCTCAAGCTCGTTCGCCGAGTGCACCCTTGATCGCCGCAGCGATGGCGGGCAAGTCCCCGCGCTCGCACAGCGCCGCCCAATTGGCTAGCGTGTCGCGATTCACGGCTGGGGTTTCGCAAAGCCGCGCAAATCGTTCCAGCGCAGCCGCCGAACCAGCTATGCTATGAAAGCGTTCGCGTCCGATGCACGCGTCTAGCATGACCGCCATGCCTGCCTGCCGGGCCCGGTCCAGGAGGTCGTCCATGATCTGTCTCCTATTCGGTGGTTCGAGTGCGCTTCGTTGCGCGATCCGTGACCCGAAAACAACCACCGCCCTCGCCTTATTCCGCAAAAAAACGCGAAAGATTCGTGGAATAGATTCTCGTTTGGAGTGTTGTCAATCATGAGCGAGCCCATCTCAGGCGCGGCCCCCATGAACGACGACGATCTGCCCACTGTCCTGCCGACGTTGTTGCCGCGACTGTGGCGATTCGCTCTGAGGCTCACGCAGAACCCGCACGACGCGGAAGATCTGGTGCAACGGGCTTGCGTGCGCGCGCTGGAACGGCGCAGTCAGCTGCAGCCCGGCACGTCCGCGCTCAGTTGGCTGTTCTCGATCGTGCATTCCACGTGGATGAACGAGCTGCGGGCGCGCTCGATTCGCAATCGGGGCAGCATGGACTGGCAAGACGACGAAATCGAATCGTTCGCCGACCCTGCCGCGCACAACCCGGAAGTGGATCTGTTGCATCGCCAGGTCATTGACGCCGTCGAGGCCCTGCCCGAAGCGCAGCGCGTGGTGATGGTGTTGGTGGCGATCGAAGGCCTGAGTTATCGCGAGGCGGCCGAGGTGCTCGACGTGCCGATCGGCACGGTGATGAGCCGGCTGTCGCGGGCACGGCTCACGATCGGTCAGAAGTTCAGCGTACAGACGCCTGCGGCGGCAAGAAAAGGAGAATCATTATGAACGTCGACGATACGCTGATGATGTCTTATGTGGACGGCGAGCTTTCGCCGGAGCAGCGCGCGGAAATCGAAGGCGCGATCGCGCACTCCGACGACCTCGCTGCGCGTGCCGCGGCGCTGCGGGCGTCCGTCCTGCCCTATCGCGCCGCGTATGACCGGCAGACGATCCCCCCCGTCCCCGCAAGCTTGACGCACCGCATCAACGAACTCGCGAGCGTCAGCGCGCGACGAGAGCGCAGTGCGCCACGCGGCGGCGGGCGTTTTCCGATGCAGTGGGCGGCTGCGGCTTTTGTCGCCGGCGCGATCTGTTCAGGCGTGCTGACGGGTTATTTCAGCGGCATGAACCCGTTCAAGCCGGCTACCGATCCGTGGGTGCAAAGCGTGGCGGAATATCAAGTGCTCTACGGACGCGATACGGTCGCCAATATTCGTGAGGATAAAGCCGGCACGGAGCAAGTGATGGCCGATATCCATCAGCGCGATGGCATGCCGATCGAGGTTCCCGATCTGCGTCAAGTGGGGCTCAAATTCAAGCGCGTTCAGCGCCTGTATTACCATGACCGCCCGCTGATCCAGATGGTGTATCTGCCGCAGCGGGGTGATCCGGTTGCCTTGTGCGTGATCGAGGAAAACAAGGGCGATGCGCCGGTTCGCTCGGGCCAGGTCGGCGAAATGAAGACCGTGACGTGGCGTGCCAATCGGCTCGCTTATGTCCTGCTCGCAAAAGCCCCTTCGCTCGATTTGCAAGCGATCGGCAACAGCATTGCCACGGGTAAGGCAGCACCGCTCTACAGCAGCAACGATACGGAGATGCCGCGCAACGGCTAGGCCCCAAATGGCGCCGTACTGGGCGTGAGCCAGGTTCGCCGGCCGGGCACACGCCGGTCGCCCGCATGAAGCTTCCAGGCGAGTCAGCGGCGACGTTACGGCGGCGCATTTCGGCACTGCCACAGCTGGGGCCAGCATGTCGGCGCTGCGGCTATGCGGCCGAGCGGTCGCTCCTGTCGCTATGTGTGCGGACACATCCGGGCGCCCTCAAACCGGGCGATCTCGCATGAAATTGAGCGGCGGGTTGCACACGCTACCGTACACCTCATCGTCCTTGATGCAGCCGTCTCGAGTGATCTCGATGAGAAGGTTCGCCAGCAGGTTCGCACTGGGCGTCAGCGTTCGGTCCTTCATTTTGACGAGCGCCCATTCTCCGAAGCGGTTGCGATTCATCTGCACGTTGAGCTTCACGAGGTCTTCTTTGCCAAAGTTGCCGCTCATCATCAGATTGCTAGTGGCGAGAATGATGTCGCTGCCCGGAATGATGCGATTCAGCAGATAGATATCGTCGGATTCGATCGTCGCGGCGAAGGTCTGGTCGCGCTCGAGTCCCATGCTCTGCTTGAGTTCAAAGAACATCAGCGGCGGCAGTTTCACCGTGGCGAACGTATAGGGCAGCAAATCAAGGCCCCTGATCTCATGTGACGCATTTTGCGCGACGAGCGGATGGCTGCGGCAGCAATATAGGGCGATCGTCACTCCGCCAAGGGGCACGATGTCGAACGATGAATCGTTCTCGAGATTGCGAATATCGGCCGTGAAGAAGTCGATTTCCCCCGCGCGCAAGGCGGCCATCAGATTCGCCCAGTGGTCGATCTGCAGGCGCATCGACACCGAGGGATACGTCTGATGGAATCGACGAATGCACGCATCGAGAAAGCACGCCGCAGGAAAGGGCCCCGAACCGACCGCGACGCTGCCGAGCTCGCCTGTCTTCAGATACTCGATGTTCTTGCGGAAGCTGGTCGCTTCGGACATCAAATGCCGCGCCAACTGCACGACATGCTTGCCTGAAGGTGCGATCTGCACTTTGGCCGTCGAGCGTTCAAAGATCCGGATACCAAGTTCGTCTTCAAGCGCTGCAATGCTCTTGCTCAATGCCGATTGCGACAGGTGCACGAGCTTAGCGGTCTTGTTGAAGTTGAGCGTATCGGCAAGCACCAGGACATGCGAAATTTGTTTCAGGTTCATGGCCATGAGCATCCAGCACTGATGAATTTTTCGACTTAACAGCCCGTTTTTTTCTCATTTTACATATCGAGAGGCGTCGCCGCATAGTTGCCTGACCGGCCAAAGACTGCGCTAGCAGTTTTAGCGGTCGCTTTCATGACGGGACGGGGACGCGCGATGACGGGATGGCCGACGTATGCAACAGGCAGCGGATGGAACGCGATTGCGCGCAACCGGGTGCTTGCGCCGCGGGCATCGTGGGACGGACTGCAGCAGGCCGATCACGTCGTCGTCGGCGCCGGGCTCGCCGGGCTCTCCGTGGCGCGGTCGCTCGCCGAGCGCTTCCCGAACCGACGCATCGTTTTGCTCGATGCCGATCAGCCGGGCGCAACCGGCTCTGGCCGGAACTCCGGCTTTCTGATCGATCTGCCGTACGCCAAGATTTCGGCGGGCGAGGCGGCGCGCCAGTCATGGCAGACCCGGCTCCTCGGCTATGGGCGCCGGACGCTGAAGAACCTCGTGGATGAGCATCACATCGAATGCGACTGGCGCGACGCAGGTCACTACAAGGCAGCGACCACGGCGGGCGGCTACATGAAGCTCGAAGCGTTGAGCCGCACGCTGAACGCGAATGGTATCGAGCATCGCGCGCTGAGCAAGGACGAGATCGCCGCAGAACTGGGCACCTCGCACTATCAGGGCGCATTCTGGCTGAGCCACTGTGCACTGATTCAGCCCGCCGAGCTCGTGCATGGACTCATTGCGAGCCTGCCGCGAAACGTCGAAGTCTGCTTTGAAACCCCGGTGACGAAGCTGCGGCGCAACGGCAGCTGGTCGATCGAAACCGGCGCCGGCAAAATTCGCAGCCCCAGCGTCGTGCTGTGCGTGAATACCGCGTTGCCGCGCTTCGGCTATGCAAAATATCGGCAACTCACTGCATATACCTATGCCGCTCTCACCCGGCCTCTCCCGGATGCGCAATTCGCGCAGCTTGGCACCCCCGACGAATGGGGCGTCACACCGGTCGAGCGGCTGGAAGCGACCAGCCGAAAAGTGCGAGGCAATCGCCTGCTATTCCGCCAGGGCTTTTCTTATCAAGCGGAGACCTCTCCCCGCGACGTCCGTCGGATGCTCGAAGCCGGCGCGCGCGTGCGCTACCCGTTCCTTGGCGACGACCCGTTCGAATACGTGTGGGGCGGCGCCGTCAGCCTGACGCGCAACGAAGCGCCGGTGTTTGGCCGTCACGACGAAGGGCTCTACGCGCTCTCGGGCTGCAACGCATCCGGCATTCTCAAGATGACTGCGCTCGGTCAGTTGCTCGTCGATTTGATGACGGGCACCCATTCCCCGCTGCTGTCCGAAACGCTGCGATTTTGCGACCCCACGTTCATCCCGCCGGAGCCGATCCGGCGCATAGCCGTCAATATCAACCTAAAGCGCTTTGCGCGCGAACTTACCTCCGGAGCCCGGTCTTGAACACCTCCACGAGCACGCTCGAACTCGTTCGATCCGATATCGCCAATCCATCCAACGTGCCGATAAGCAATGCGCTCAAGGCGGGCAACATCGTCTACACCGTCCAGATTCCGCGCGATCCTGCCACCTTCGCCGCGAGCGGCGAGGGCGACATCGAGGTGCAGGCCACACGTGTGTTCGAGCAGCTCAAGCACGTGCTCGGGCGAGCCGGTTCGAGTCTGGCCCATGTCGCGCAGATGACCATCTATCTCATCGACAAGGCCGATGCCGCTGGCATGAATCGCGTCTACGCACGCTACTTCACCACGCATCCCTATCCGAACCGCGCGACGGTCGTGGTGAAGGAACTGCTTGGCGAAAACTGCCGGATCGAAATCGTGGCGCAGGCAGTGCAAAGCTGACGTATGAACGACATGGAACAAGTCAGCATCATCGGCGCGGGCATCGTCGGCATCTGCACCGCCGTCACCCTTCAGCAGCGCGGCATCGCGGTGCGCGTCATCGACGAGCGCGAGCCGGGCACCGGCACCTCGTTCGGCAATGCCGGCCTCGTCAGCATCGATAGCTGCATTCCCATCTCGATGCCCGGCATGCTGCGCAATGTGCCAAGATGGCTCGCCGACGACAAGGGGCCACTCAGCGTGCGCCGTCAGTATGCCGTGGCCGCCGCACCCTGGCTGCTCAAATGGTTGCGCGCGGGCGCGAGCGCCCGCCAGGTCTCCCCAATCGCCGCGGCCTTGCGCGCGATTCACAAGAATGCGATAGACGGTTATCGCGCACTGCTCGGGCCCTAGCATTTCGCCCGGGCGATCCGCGTGTCCGGCCAGTTGCACGTGTGGGAAACACTCGACAAGTCGCCGCTCGACCGTCTGGCCGACCGGCTCAGAGAAGAAAACGGCGTGCACGTGCACGAGCTCACAGGCGAAGCGATCTTCGATCTCGTGCCCGGCATGAGCCGAGATGTCCGGCGTGCGCAGCACTACGAGAAAAACGGCTTCGTGGCCAATCCCTATCAGCTCGTGAACCGCCTATTCGATGCGTTTCTTGCCAACGGCGGCGAATTTCTGCGGCAGAAGGTCAATGGTGTCAATCCCCTGCCCTCGCGATCGGGCTATCGCATCATCACGACTTCCCAGGATCTCACCGCGCGCAGCCTGATCCTCTGCTCCGGCGCGTGGTCGAATCGGGTCATGCAGGGGCTCGGCCTTCGCGTACCGCTGGAAACGGAGCGCGGCTATCATGTCGCGTTCGAGCCATCCGCGCTCGCCCTGCCGCTTCCGATCCTGCATAAGGGAAAGGGCTTCGGCCTGACGCCCATGATCGACAACATTCGAGTCGCGGGATTCGTCGAAATCGCCGGTCTCGATGCCGAACCCGACATGAGCCGAGAGGATGCGCTGATCGCCCAGGCAAAGCGACTCTTCCCGCAGCTCGACACCGGGCGCAAGAAGAGCTTCTGGCTCGGCTTCAGGCCATCGATGCCGGACAGTCTGCCGGTGCTGGGAGCCGTACCCGATATGCCCGGCCTGTATGTGGCTTTCGGTCACGGCCACACCGGCATCACCGGCGCACCGCAGTCGGCGGACATTCTCGCCAATTGCGTGACCGGTACCCCTCAGTTACTTGATGTTTCACCTTATCGTATCGATCGATTCAGGAGAGCGCGATGAAGTTCGATGACACCGATCAGCCCTTAAGTACGCAGCGCCGCTCGTTGCTGAAGGCGGCCTGCGTGGCGGCCGTCGCACCGACGATCTGGATAAAGAACGCGCAGGCCGCGGAAACGGTCGTGATCCGTTCGCCGGGCGGTGCGTATGACGAGATTCGCCGAAAGCTGATTTATGAGCCGTTCGAGGCCAAGACCGGTATCCGCGTCATTCCAGTGGCGACCACCACCGGAAAGCTGGAAGCGATGATCAGGTCCGGCCACCTTGAGATCGACGTCATCGACAACGACGATAGCGTGCTCCTTCAATGGGAGGACGCACTGGCTCCCCTCAACTACAACGCCTTCAAGTTCACCGATCCGGCCGACATCCTGCCCGAGTACAAGCACACCAAATACGTCGGCAACTTCATCTATGCCGACGTCATGGGCTACAACCTCGACAAATGGAACAGCACGACGGTGCCTGCATCGTGGGCGGAGTTCTGGGACTACAAGAAGTATCCGTCGACGCGCGCGCTCGCGGACATGGACTCGGGTGCGCCCAACCTCGAATTTTCGCTGCTCGCCGATGGCGTGCCCATGGACAAGCTCTATCCACTCGATCTGCCGCGCGCGTTCAAGTCGCTGTCGCGCATCAAGCCGGCGATCGCGAAGTTCTGGTCATCCGGTGCCCTGTCGGTGCAGATGCTTTCGACGCGCGAAGCGGATCTGAGCTCGATCTGGAGCACGCGCATTCTGCAGGGTATCCAGAGCAAAGCGCCGCTCGCCATCAACTGGAACCAGCATGGCGTGCACGTGCAAGCTTATGCGGTTCTCAAGAACGCGAAGAACTTCGAGAACGCGCAAAAGCTCGTGGACTTCTGCCTCAGCAAGGAAGTGCAGAGCAAGTTCGCTGCCTTCTGGAATAGCGGCCCCGTCACCAAAACGGCCTACGAGGCACTCACGCCGGAAATCCGTAAAAAGATTCCGGGCGGCGACCGCACGCGTGAACACGGATTTCTACTGGATGCCAAGTGGTGGGCAGCCAATCGCGCCAATGTCAGCAAGGAATGGGAAAAATGGACGCTCAACACGTAAAGGGCAAGGGCCGAATTCGCTTCGAGAATGTAGTCAAGCGCTATGGTGAGCAGACCGTCGTC